>JAJNQF010000382.1 GCA_021154945.1 Sphingomonas sp. | reverse complement strand
GTAACCGTCCGGTGAGGGCCGCGGTATGATCGCGTGGCGCGGTGTTGCGGTCAGGCCGCAGACTGAACGGGGATACTCTTCCATTCCCAGGGCAGCAGCTCATTGAGCCCGCCTTGCGGGGTGCTGGCGATGCGGGCCAAGACGTCCGCCAGCCAGGCTTGCGGATCGAGGTCATTGAGCTTTGCGGTCATGATTAGCGTCGCCATGATGGCGGCGCGGTCCGCACCACGTTCGGAGCCGGCGAACAGCCATGACTTGCGGCCGAGGGCAAAGCCGCGCAGCGCGCGCTCCGCTGCATTGTTTGTCAGGCAGATCCGTCCGTCATCGATGAAGCGCGCGAACCGGTCCCAGCGGCGCAGCATGTAATCGATCGGCTTGGCGACCGCGGACGAGTTCGAGAGTTGGCCGCGTTGCTCGCGCAGCCATGCTTCCAATGCCGCTAAAAGTGGGGCGCTTTGTTCTTGACGCACCCGCAGCCGCTGTTCGGCGCTTTGGCCGTTGATGCGGCGCTCAATATCGAACAGCGCGTCGATGCGCTTGACCGCCTCCAGCGCGATCGGCGAGATCGCCGCGGCGTTCTTGCCTCGCCTCGCATTGGCCGCGATGTCTGCCAGTTCAAAAAACTGCCGCCTGGCATGGGCCCAGCAGAGTGCGGGCGTGACCGGCCCCTGTGCGCGCGAGGCGTCATACAACTCGTTATAGCCGCTATAGGCGTCGGCCTGCAGGATACCGGTGAAGCTTTGGAGATGGCGCGAGGGATGCTCCTGCCGTCGATCGCGCGAAGCGTAATAGAGCGCGGCCGGTGGATCACGGCCGGCATACGGCCGGTCGTCGCGGACATAGGTCCAGATATGCCCCTTGACGGTCTGGCCCTTGGCCAGGATCGGCACCGTGGTGTCATCGCCGTGCAGTCGCTCGGCGGCCAGGGCATGGCGCTCAATCAGCCCATAGAGCGGCTGTAAGGCCGCCGCGCAGGCGCCGACCTGGTCGGCCAGTGTCGACAGGCTCAGATCGATACCCTCCCGCGCGTAGCGCTCGCTCTGCCGGTTCAAAGGCTGATGTTGACCGAACTTCTCGAACAGGATCATGGCCAAGAGGTTGGGCCCGGCGAAGCCGCGCGGCGTCACGTGGAAGGGGGCCGGTAGCTGGGTGATCGTCTCGCACTGTCGGCATGAGAACTTCTCACGCACGGTCTGGATCACCTTCCATCGCCGGGGAATGACCTCCAGCGTCTCGGTGATGTCCTCGCCCAGCTTCGAGAGCTTCAATGACCCGCAGCAGGGACAGCTCTCCGGCGCCGGGATCACCACGCGTTGGCGCGGCAGATGCTCTGGGAACGGTTTGCGCGACGGCCGCTTGCGCTGGAAGGACTTGACGGTCTGCGTCTGAGCCGCCGCTCTCTCAGCCGCCAACTCGTCTTCGGTTGCGGTTGCTTCCAACTCTTCAAGCTGAAGCTCCATCTGCTCCAGAAGTCGAGCCTTGCGCTCCGAGCGGCTGCCGTAAATCTGGCGACGCAGCTTCTCGATCTCGAGCTTGAGGTAACTGATCAGGGCCTCGGCCGCCTTCGCGTCGGCAGCTTCCGCTTTGGCGCTCGCCGCGACTGCTTCTGCTTGGAGGCGCGCGACGCGCTCCGCGAGGATCATCGCATGCGCGGCGGCCAGATCGGTGGGGAGCGATTCAGATGTGGTCACGTGATAATGGAATCACATCCATCACGATCCGCAAGCTCAAAGCCTCAGCCAACCGAGGTCGGCCGCCATGTCTCTTGTGGGTGCCTCCAGTCGATTCCGGACAAAAGATAACCGAGCTGCGCCGACGAGATCGTCACCACACCCTCGGCCGGGCTCGGCCAGATGAAGCGACCCCGCTCCAGGCGTTTTGTGAACAGGCAGGCGCCCTGGCCGTCATGCCAGATCACCTTCAACAGATTGCCGCGACGACCGCGGAAGCAAAACAGGTGGCCGCCCAGCGGGTCGCGATGCAAGATCTCCTGCACCTGCAATGCCAGCGACGGAAAGCCCTTCCGCATGTCGGTATAGCCGGTCGCAAGCCATACCCGCACGCCGGCCGGCAACGGAATCATCGCGGCCGTCCATCCGTCAGGGCCGCCACTACTGCGCTCAGCGTCGCCGCGTCAACCGCGCCTGTGATCCGTATCCGAGCCCCGGCCGCGAACTCGATCTCGATCACACCGCAGGTTCCGGAGGGCGTCGTCGACGGTTGCTGGTCTGGCGCAATGGAGACCGCCGCAAAACGGGCTTCGTCAACTTGCCGCTGCATCGGCCCGGGATCGAAAGCGAGGACGCCTGTGCGTGCCTGCCGTCGCCAGGCCGTGATCAGATTGGGGTGAACATCATGTCGCCGAGCAACCTCGACAACACTGACCCCAGGCGCCAGACTCTCCCCCACGATCCGAAGCTTCTCGGCAGTGGTCCACCGCCGTCGCCGCTCTGGACCGGACAGAACCGTAACCGTCGTCACGTTTGCTCATTTGCTTGCGAATTAATGAGCAAACCATCTCACGTTCGAACCCGATCCGGGAAGGCGGCCTCCACCGGAGGCTTACGTAGCAAACGCATTCGCGCAATTTGGTGATGGCTTCGAACCATCTCTGATCGCGCAAACATAAGCACGCGCACCTTACGAAGAAGAAAGGAGTGAAGGCCCACTCAACGCTGCGTACATCAAGCCTCTGTCAAGAATGATTGGCACGCATCGGCAATCCGGCCGCCACGGGGCATGACAGCCCGAGCAATCGACACGAGCTGTCCGAGTTCGACTGAGCTGTCTGACCAATAGGCCTTGTCGACATGTAACAAGGCGCACAGTAGATCACCGGGATAGAAGTCCGCTTCCAGCAGCGGTTCGTTTGAAACCAACTGAAGTGCTCTCGGAACCAACGTTCTTAGGCCGATCTGCTGTCCAATCATCAAACGCAAGTCGCTCACGGTGAAGTCCTTCAACGGCGTTCGACGCAAACGCAGACATCTCGCAACCATGCCCGTCGGAGCCGTTTCAGGCTCTCCCCAATCCTGTCCGTCAATCTGCTCCAGGGTTCGAGGTTCACTAAGCATCGCGTTCTCCACGATTCCGAACATTGTAGACAACTGCGGGGAGCGGGCGGCTCAAAAAATTTGCGTTCGTTGTCTTAGGGGCATCCTTTGCGCTTGATTTGCTACGAATCGCAAGGCCCGTCGCGCGAGCCGGTTCGGTAGCAAATTTGGTAGCAACGTGCGGGCCAGAACTGGCTAAATAATCGAACCATCTCTAAAAAACCCAACGAAATCAGTATAGATACGTTGTCGCGCCTTCCCGGGACTGGACCGACAGAGAGATGTAAGTGTTTGAAAATCATTGGAAATTTAGCTGTGCGCCCATGATGGACTGGACCGACCGGCATTGCCGCGTCTTCCACCGTCTGACGAGTCGCCGCGCGCGGCTCTATACGGAGATGTTGACGACCGGCGCCATTATTCGCGGCGACCGGCGACGGTTGCTCGGCTTCGATACGAGCGAGCATCCGGTAGCGCTGCAGCTCGGCGGGTCGGAACCGGCCGATCTCGCCGCCGCTGCCAGGATAGGCGAGGACTTCGGCTACGACGAAATCAATCTCAATGTCGGCTGTCCGTCCGACCGGGTGAAGGACGGCCGCTTCGGCGCCTGCCTGATGGCGGAGCCGGAGCTGGTCGCCGAGGGCGTTGCGGCCATGAAGCGCGCAGTCGAAATTCCTGTCACGGTCAAATGCCGGATCGGCATCGACGACCAGGATCCGGAAGTGGCACTCGACGTGCTGGCGCGCGGTGTGGTGGCAGCCGGCACCGACGCGCTCATCGTGCACGCTCGCAAGGCCTGGCTCAACGGATTGTCGCCGAAGGAAAACCGCGACGTCCCGCCGCTCGATTACGACAGGGTCTACCGGCTCAAGGCTGCGCTGCCCAACATTCCCGTCATCATCAATGGCGGGATCGGCAGCATTGCGGAGGCTGCGCGGCACCTCGACCATGTCGACGGCGTGATGCTGGGGCGGGCGGCCTACCAGGAGCCGTGGCGATTGCTCGGCGTCGATCCGGAATTGTTCGGCGAGGCCGCGCAGCATGACACCATGAAGGACGTTTTCGAAGCGATGTTTCCCTACATCGAAGCCCAGCTGGCGCAGGGCGCAAGGCTGCATTCGATGACGCGGCACTTCGTCGGCGCGTTTCACGGCGTGCCCGGTGCGCGCGCCTTCCGGCGTCATCTGGCGGAGCAGGGCGTCAGGCCGGGCGCCGGCGTCCAGGTGCTGCGCGATGCGATCGCGCTGGTCGAGGACCGCGCGGCGGCGCTGGTCCCGGCGTGAAGACCCTTCCCATGCCCCGGACGCAAGCGGCGTGAGGGCTGCCAGCCTGGTCTCGTTCTGCTTTGCATGGGGTTGTTTTCGCGATTCTGTGTCGGATCCTGCGAACACCAGCTCGTCAGTGCTTCGCGCCGGCGACGAATTCGACTCCAACCCATCCCGTTCTAGTTCGCCGCACGGCGCTTGCTCCGGCCCGCGACGTCGGGATAGCCGTGCAGCATCACCTTGTCGGCCTGCACGCCCCAGCTTTGCAGCCGGTCCAGAAAACTCATGCCGAGCAGGTTGGTCTTCATCTGGCCGCGCGGCACGACCAGCGCCGGCACCGATTTCTCGACGAGTTGGCCTACCGCAAGACGATCGAGCGTCAGCCGCGCCGCCTTGGTGTGACCGCCGGCGGTTTCGACATCGACATTGTATTCGAGCATCTCGATCGGCAGGCCGATC
>JAJNQF010000336.1 GCA_021154945.1 Sphingomonas sp. | reverse complement strand
GATCGGCGATCCCGTCCACGCCGGGCAGACGCTTGCGCTGGTCGAAAGCCGCGATGCTTCGCAGATCGCGGCCGACCGCGAGGCGGCATCGGCGCGCGTCACGCTCGCCACAAGGCAGCTCGCCCGCGAACGCACGCTGCTCAACCAGGGCGTCAGCCCGCGGGCCGACTTCGAAACCGCGCAGGCGAGCCTCGCCGTTGCACAGGCCGATGCGCGTCGTGCGAGTGCCGCAGCGGGCGCCGCGCGCGTATCACGCGACGGCCGTTCCGTTGCGGTCATCAGTCCCGTGTCGGGGCGCGTGACGAGTGCGGCAGCCAATCTGGGTCAGTTCGTGGCGGCCGAGACCGAGCTATTCCGCGTGGCCGATCCGCGCCGGCTTCAGATCACCGCCAGCGTGCCCCCAGCAGATGCCTCCCGCGTTCGTACCGGCGACCGGGTGACGCTGACCACCAATGACGGTCAGACGATCGAAGGCCGCGTCCGCGCGGCGACAGGAGTTGTTGATCCGCAATCCCGCGCCGCGACGATTGTGGTGACGCCGACCGCGGGCACCAGCACCCTGTCGCCGGGGCAGCTCGTGCAGGCGCGCATCCTGGCGACCGCAGGTGCGGCGCGGAACGGGATCATGGTGCCGCAGGACGCGATCCAGACCCTCGGGGAGCAGAGCGTTGTCTTCGTCCGCACAAAGACCGGCTTCAAGGCGCGACCGATCCGGATCGGCAGTCGGTCGGGTGGCATGGTCGCCATTGCCGATGGCCTCGCGGCAGGCACGCCGATCGCGACGATCAACGCCTTCCTGCTCAAGGCCGAGCTGGAGAAGAATGCGGGAGGCGGCGAATGATCGAACGCATCCTTTCGACCTCGGTGCATCTGCGCTGGCTGGTCGCCTTCCTCACCCTCCTCGTCATCGGCTTTGGTGCGTGGCAGATCACCAGGCTGCCGATCGATGCCGTCCCCGACGTCACCAACCGACAGGTGCAGATCAGCACCTTCGCGCCCACGCTCGGGCCGGTCGATATCGAGAAGCAGGTCACCTTCCCGGTGGAGACGGCGCTTGCCGGTATCCCTGGCCTCGAGATCACGCGCTCGTTCTCGCGCAACGGCTTCAGCCAGGTGACGGCTGTCTTCACCGACGCGACCGATATCTATTTTGCCCGCGCACAGGTGACCGAACGCCTTGCCCAGGCGCGCGACAGCCTGCCTGCCGGCGTGCAACCCAATCTTGCGCCTCTCAGCACCGGTCTCGGCGAAATCTTCTTCTATTCGGTCGCCTTCCGGCATCCGGACGGCAAGGGCGTGAAGACCGTCGACGGCAAACCCGGCTGGCAGTCGGACGGCAGCTACCTCACCCCTGAGGGTGAGCGGCTGACCACAGAACTGGCCAAGGCGGCTTATCTGCGCACGGTGCAGGACTGGATCATCCGGCCGCAGATGCGGACCGTGAAGGGCGTCGCCGGCGTCGATTCCAATGGCGGTTACGTCAAACAGTACCTGATCGAGCCGAACCTCAATGCGCTCGCCTCCTACGGCCTTTCGATCACGGCGCTCGCGGACGCACTCGAACGCGCCAACTTGTCCGCCGGGTCGAACTACGTCCGGCGCGCGGGGGAAAGCTTTCTGGTCCGCGCTGATGCACGCCTGAAATCGATCGAGGATATCCAGGAGGCCGTCGTCGCAACCCGTAACGGCGTGCCCGTCCGCGTGAAGGACGTCGGTCAGGTCGTGATCGGCGGTGCGGTACGCACCGGCTCCGGCAGCCGGATGGGGGCAGAGGCAGTCATCTCGACCGTTCTGATGCTTGTCGGTGACAACAGCAGGATCGTCGCCACGACAGTCGGAGAGAAGCTGACCCAGATAAACAAGGCGCTCCCGCCCGACGTGTTCGCGGAAGCGGTCTACAACAGGTCGAAGCTGGTCAACGCGACGATCGCAACCGTCGAGAAGAACCTGATCGAGGGCGCGCTGCTTGTCATCGTGGTGCTGTTCCTTTTGCTCGGGAATGTCCGCGCCGCGATCATCACCGCGGCCGTGATCCCGATCACGATGCTGATGACTGCGGCGGGTATGAACGGGCTTGGGGTATCGGGCAATTTGATGAGCCTCGGCGCGCTCGACTTCGGCTTGATCGTCGATGGCGCGGTCATCATTGTCGAGAACGCGCTGCGGCATCTTGCCGAGCGTCAGCAGAAGGAAGACCGGCTGCTCACTCTGCCGGAGCGGCTGGAAGTAACGATCGCCTCCGCAAAGGAGATGATCCGGCCAACCGTGTTCGGCCAGCTCATCATCTTCCTCGTCTTCGTGCCGTTGCTCACCTTCCAGGGCGTCGAGGGCAAGACCTTCTCGCCGATGGCGGTGACGCTGATGGTGGCGCTCGCCTCCGCGTTCGTGCTGTCGCTGACCTTCGTGCCGGCCATGCTGGCGATCGTCATCACCGGGCGCGTCAGCGAGACGGAAGTGCGGCCGATCCGCTGGTTCAAGGCGAAATATGCCCCGGCGCTCGCCAAGGCCATCCGTCGCCCCATGCCATTCATTTTTGGCGGGGTCGGCGTCTTCGTCGCGGCGGTGCTGTGCTTCGGGCTGCTCGGCGAGGAGTTCATGCCGCAGCTCGACGAGAAGGACATCACCGTCACCAACTTCCGCGTGCCCTCCGCCTCGATCGACCAGTCGACGCAGATGCAGCTCAGGATCGAGGATGCGCTGAAATCGCTGCCCGAGGTGGCGCTGGTGTTCTCGAAGAACGGCAATGCCGATCTCGGCACCGATCCGATGCCGCCCAACGCGTCCGACACCTATGTCATCCCCAAGCCAGAGGGCGAATGGCCTTCGGGGGTGACGAGCAAGGCCGATATCCTCGCGCGGATCGAGGCGAAGATGAAGCCGCTGATCGGCAACCGGACGGAGATCCAGATGCCGATCCAGATGCGCTTCAACGAACTGATCGCCGGCGTCCGCTCCGACGTCGCGGTCAAGCTGTACGGCGACGATCTGGAGGCGATGACCGAACAGGGGGCAAGGATCGCCGCGGCGCTGCGCAGGATCCCGGGAGCGGCGGACGTCCAGGCCGAAC
>JAJNQF010000314.1 GCA_021154945.1 Sphingomonas sp. | reverse complement strand
AGCGAGAGGTAGTCGCGGCCTTCCTCGGAACGCTTCGACCAGGCTGCGCCGATCTCCGCCCGGCCCACATAGATGCGGTGGCTGGGGGCGTTGTCATTGGAGCGGTTGGTCTCGGCGACGATGCGGACGCCCTTTGCCTTCAGGCTCAGGGTGACGATCTCGCCCTGGAAATCGTTTTAGGTCAGTTGGCAACCGTCTTTCTGAAATGAAGCGGTTGATCCGATAGCGACATTTTCTGAAGGACACTTCTACAGTGTCCTGTTGTCGGATTTGCGACGCCCCGAGATGGGGCGCCGCATCCGAGCGGTGGCCGCATCAGCGCGACCAGACCAATGCGTAGCCGTCATCGACCGCGACGAGGTTGGCGTAGATCGGCGCCGGGAAGGACGGGTCGTCGAGCTTGACCGAGTGGTAGACGGTGTTGTTGTCCTTGGAGGTCCGCTGCCACGCGGCACCTATCTCGACATTACCGACCACCACGCGCAAGTTCGGAGCCTTCTCGTTCTCAGAGGGTTCGGCCGGAAGGAAGCGCGCCTTGAAATTGAGCGAGAGCGTCTTGATGGTGCCGGTGTATGAGCCGTCTTCGGCGCGGGTGAAGGTGCCAATCTGAGCCATAGTGATCTCCTGTTGCTGTTTCCAAGCCCGCGACCATCGCGGCCTTGATGGCGATCTTTGAGCGCCGCAACGACCGACCTGCAGCCTCTGGCCCGCAGCGTCAGCGGAGGATGGCGGGCTGAGCGATCTTGTTGCCTCGCGAGGAATGCCGCCGCTTGGCGGCAGGGGAAGAAGATCGCGAACGAGCCATTGCGGGTAAAGGTCGGCGAGCGCAGCGAGCGTATTGTGGCGCGTGATCCCCCAGAAAAAGGCCGGTATGGACGTGGGCTAAGCAACCCAACAGGAGAGCATTGCTCAAAGGCCCTCACTACCGCCGCGACGGCGACATCACCGCGGCAACAGTAGCGCGATCGAAGGTACGGCGGGTTGATCCCGCGACCCCGATCCAACGGAGAAGGCTCGATTGTTCGTGCAGATGGCGCCGTGATACCGCCGCTTCGGAGCGGATCCAAGGTAATGCTCGTGAATCCGCCGCGACGAGAACGGCACCCGCGACGCACGAGGTCATTCGCTCGACGTTCGCAGCACTGCGGGACCGCGCAGGACAACGATCTCCTTGGTCAAGTGGGCGCTGCGGCGCTCGGCCCTCTCGGCACGGCGTTCCGCCTCGATGGCGCGTTGGAGGAGGCCGGCATTCTCAGTGACGATCTGCCGGATCTGCTGCTGCATGTTGTCGATTACACCACGCTGTTCGACGAGTGTGTCGCCCATGGTGGTGATCCGATCAGGTACGCTTTGCCGTCGGCGGGCTCGGATGAGGGCGTCGAGGATGTCACGGTGATTGGCGTAGATGGCGTTGCGGCCGACGCCCGCCTCGCGCGCGAGCGCAGCGACGGTCAAACGTCGGATCGAAGCGGCGGGTTGTTCTGAGGATCCATTCGTCAATCGATCGAGCGCCGCGCGCAGCTTCTCCGCCGTGGCCTTTATGCGCCGATCATCCGGATTTGCGGTGGATCTCTTGGGCATGGCCTTCTCCTGCGGCGGAAAGATCGGACAGAATGCGTTGGCACTCGGCGATGCGCGTGTTGGCGAGCGCGAGGCTTGGATCGTCGAGGCGTCGATCGGCGATCAACGCCAGATTGCGGTCGAGGCGTGCCTGCCAGACCGGGCGATGACGCTCGGTGACGGCGAAGTTGGCGCAGCTTGCGCAGGTGCTCTGGGTGCGCCAGAGCGCGTTCGGACCACGATTGTCGCCCATGCAGGCGGCGGTCTCCACACGGTAGACGCAATACCCCCAATCGCAGACGCCGAGCCGCATGCCGCTGTCTTCGATCAGGAAATTGATGTAGGCGGCGAGCTCGCCGTCGCGCGTGCGGCCGCGGAAACGCGATCGCGAGGACAAACGGCGCCCGCCATTGCCGGCGAGGCGCGAGGCGGTGAGCAGCTCCTCGAGAGCGAAGCGCGTCTCTTCGAGGGTCTGTGCGTCCACGAGCTCGCTCAGATCAAAATCGGTACCGACATAGGCGCTGTCGGTCATGATGCGGGTCACATGCCCGAAGTGATGCTGGAGAGCGTGCAGGCCGGTGCGATCGCGCTTGCCGACGAAGCGGGCGAAAGTCTTGCGCCCCTGATGCGTGGTCAGGTGCCAGGGCGTGCCGTCACCCTGACAAGGCAGATCGATGAAGGGAGCGAACCTCCGGTTCAGCCGGATGATGAGAGACCAGCCGGTCGGGACCTCCGGCGGGCGGCGGTCGACGACGCCCCTGCCAGCGAGGGAGAGCCAGAGCTCCGATCGGCCTGTCTCAGCGCGAAATGGCTCCGACAGATGATGCAGGACCTCGACGGCGCGCAGGACGGGTGCCGGCGCCGGCCAGAGATGCGGCGTTCCGGCGTCAGTGCCGGCGGTCTTGAAGATCCGCCCGCGGAGATAGCTAAAGGATTCGGCGCCATCGGCGGATGGGCGCTCTTCGACGCAGTTCGCTTGAAGCGAGAGAATCTCTGACACGCGCGCGCCGACCAGATAGGAGATGGTGACGAAACACGCCTCCTGAATCCGGTTGATCAGCAGGCGCAACTCCCTTGTGCGGGTCAACGGAGGGTGCCAGGCGACCTCCTCGCCCTCGATCGTGGAAAAGCGGAACGAGGAGACGAGCGCACGGACGGCCTGGCGGTGGGCGAAAGGCGTTGGGCCAGGATCGTCCTTGCGAAACGGCACGACGCGGTCGCGCAGCGCGATGACGTCGGCGGCTGGTTGCCCGATCAGCCGGATCGCTGCCGAGATGAGCGCAACGGCGATGTCGTCCGGCGTGTGGGGCAAGCGCTGGATGGTCTGGCGGCCGAAGCCGGAGAACCGGCTAGCGCGCTCATCGGCGAAGGGATGCTCGCTCGGTGGGCAGGCCAGTCTGGCTCTTTGCTGGAAGAGGCCGATCAATAGATTGGCGTATGCCTGACGGGTGCCCGGTCGGAGCGGCATGCCTGCATGGCCGCGTCGCTCCGTGACGGATCGCATGAACTCTTTTGCCGTATCGGTGTCCAACTCGTCGAACCCGTGCATGCCCCGGCCCGCCATCCATCGGATCAGGAAGCGCAGCTGGACGGCCACTGTCACAAGCGATCTGGCCTGAGCTTGCCGGCGACCGACAGGAGGATCGACGCGAAGCGACCATAGGAAGGTGCGGGCATCCTCCAGCCACCGATGCCATCGCGGATCGGTGAAGCGACTGCCGTCCGGCAGCTCGAATGCCCAATCGACGCGAAATTGGTGACGACGCAGATCGGCCCGCGTATGGTCGAAATGCCATTGCGCATCGGTCCAGATCGATCGTGACGAAACGCGTTGCGCGGCATCGAAACGATGGAGCCGCTCTGATTGTGCCGGCATAGTCATTCCAACTCCGGGAGCAGCGGCATGCCGGTAGCGAGCTTGCGGGCGGGCTCGTGCATGTTCGCGGGGAAATCCGGGAGGATGTCCTGGGTGAGAATGCGCCACGACGGGGCATAGAGAAGGCTCCAGCGCTTCGGATCGAGCCGTTTACGAGCCTCTTCGAGCCGATCGACAGCGGCGAGGATGCGCGCCAGATGCCCGACATCGATCGGGACGACGAGGCCCGGACAAGCGAGGCAGCCGCCGAACTGCGGGCAGAGGCGATCGACGCCGTCTCGGCCGGGAGCGACAGGAGCCAGGCAGTCGTGCCCGAAAGGGGCGGTGGCGCGCAGCTTCCCGAAGGCCGGCGGAGGCGTGTCGCGCTCGGGGCCGAGCACCCAGTTGATCATCTGCTCTTGCAGGTGCGCGATCGTCTGGCGCTGGAGGCGGGTCGTCTCCTCGCTCTTGAGATAGGTCTCTGTTGTTGCGACGCTGGCATGGTTCAGGATCGATTGAGCGACGAGAACGTCTCCGCCCGACGCGCGGTAGTGCTCAGTCGCCACGCTTCCACGAAATAACGCCGGCGCAAAGTCTGCGATCGGCTCCCGCAGTTGGTCCGGATGGTCCGTGTTCCACGCGTCGATGCGTTGGTTGGCGCGCTCGATGAATCTGAGGATGGCACGCCTCAGAACGGTGTGTTCGATGACCCCGGTGCGGCTGCGAAGCGATCGGCGCGAATGCTCCTTATGGATGCTGCGCGTCAGGAAGAGTCGATCTTGCTCGCTTGGCGGTGCTGTGGCGATGATCGGTTCTGTCAGCGCCAGCATCATCTCGATCAGGTTGGGTGCGGCATACCGCCGACGGCGATCGAAGGACCGCCGCTGCGCTTTCTGAAGCCGCGCGCCCGTTTTGGGCTTGTTCCAGTCGACGATGACGCGGTGTTCGTCGAGCGGATGCGGCACAAGGCAATCCCGACGGATGTGGCGCAGCGGTTCGGGATTGGCCGCGGTCTGGATGGCGATGGCCAAGAAGAAAGGAACCAGCGTGTCGGTGGTGATATGGAAATACTGCGCCATGGTCCGAGCGCCGCCCCAGTACTGGACCAGCGTGCTGGACTTGATCCCGTGCGCCTCGAGGACAGTCGTGTCGGGCATGAGGCCGTCGTCGATCCGGCCGATGCGCCATATCCATCGGTCGAGCCCCTGGCCGCGCAAGGTCTTGGGCGGTAGCTCGGGGCGTCGGATAACCTCCTGCCCGTACTGAAACCGGGCCCAGGCCTCGTCGATCTCCTCGTAGCAGGCCCGCAGGATCGCCTTGACCTGATTCGAGGGAAGTCGTCGCCGAGGCTGTTGGCTCGCCCTCCGCCCCGGAAACGCATTCCAGGGGATCTCCAGGTCGTGCGCTATGCGCCCGCGTCGATTACGCCGACACCAGAAGAGCAAGGGACGCAGAAGGTCGAAGGCGATAGCGTGGGCCCCGCGTGGCGCTCGCGATGCCCCTTGCTTCTTCAGCCAGAGTACATAGCGGCCAAGTGCCGCGGTATCGAGATCACTCGCGGTCTCGATCATGCCGTCGTCAACGACGAAACAGGTGAAACGTCGGAGCGCCCTCCATGTCGTCTGGCGTGTTGCTGATTGCTGAGCGACGCAATGCGCGCGGAATGCCTCGACCAGGAGGTCACGCAGATCGACAGGCAGGCCGGCGAGCTGTCCGGAATCGAACCGCTGATCGGGGTTGCCCCAGGCATCGACGAAAATGATCGTGTCAGCCGGCGCTATCGAGTCCACCGCCGCCGTCTGCGTCGCCTCAGTTGCAAACCGGCGGTCGATCGGGGTCCGCTTACGAACGGCCATGAGGCACCAGTTCGCCATACAGATAGGCGAGGCTCTCAGCGAGTGTGTCCGCGTGAAGCTCAACACAGCGCAGATAGATCGCGGTCGACTGGATCGACGCATGACCAAGAAGGACCTGCACGATCTTGAGCGGGTTGAGGTCAGGCGTTGTCGCCGCCTGCTTTTGCAGGCGGACAAGCATCGCCATCGCAAAGGTGTGTCGCAGCCAATGCCCTGATCCGGCGAGCCCGGCAGCCCTGAATCCAGCGCCGAAGACCGCCGAGAGCCTTGCGCGTGTGATGGGATCGCCCTTGCTGTTGAGGAAGAGCGTCGCCGGCGACCGATAGCGCGGTCGAGCCGCGCGCAATCGCTTCACGAGCGCGGCGCGCTCCTCTCCGGCGTACCAGTGGGTTCGGTCGATTAGCCGCAACGGCGGATAGACGGTCCTTGGCCGGTCTCCCTTGGTGATGGTCAGCGGGATGCCGACCAGCGGATCTTCCTCGATGTCGAGATGGGCAACCTCCGGTACCTGTTGAAGCTTCAGGCCGCACAACTCCTTGCGGCGCATTCCGGTCGCCAGCGCCCATTCTGCGATCAGCCCATAGGGCGGATCGAGATGGTGGAACAGAGCCTGGAGCTGATCGACGCGCAGCGGGCGCGGCAGCCGCTCCGCTTCCGAAATTGTCAGGACATTCGCCGCTATGATAGGCCGACGGTGGTCAAGATGCGCCATCATGCCCTGGCGCGACGACCGGAGCGACACATCGACATAATCGAACGGCAGCGTGTCGATCAGACCGCGCCGATGCGCCCACAAATAGAAGCGGCACACTGACCGGACACGATCGTTCACGGTTGAACGGGCATAAGGGCGACCCGTATGGGGGCTCGGTGCCGCCAGCATCCTGTTGCGGTACCCAGCAATCGTTCCTTCGTCGGCAAGCCGCCAGTCGAGGCCGCTCTGCTCCAAGCTGTCGAACCAGTCATGCAGGTGCTCGCTGTAGGTCCGCAGCGTCTCCGTCGCATGCGAACGGCCGGGGATCGTGGCGAGCTCGAGCAAATAGCTGAAAGCCGGCTCGATGATCGACATCTGCGCGTCGAGTAAAATGGGAAACCCGGCTGGAATCCCTTCAACGCCGTCGGTCGCCCGCACGATCGAAACCATCCCGCCCTCCGGAGGCAACGCACCCGGAGGCGCAAAGAGAATCAACATCTCCACGTGCTTACCCAATCGATCGAACTAACAGATGACAACACCGTAACGAGAGATAAGCGGAGCGCCTTCGGCGCGAGT
>JAJNQF010000215.1 GCA_021154945.1 Sphingomonas sp. | reverse complement strand
AAGCCAGCCGAGGCGTTGCGCGTAACCGCCGACATATTCGCTCATGTGTTCGTCGGTGAGGGGAATGACGAAACCGTCTAGATTATCGGTGGTTAGCTGGGCGCGGAGGGCGGCTAGGCGGTCAGCTAGGCGGGCGGTCGGGGGCATCGGTTCAGTCTCTCGTCGAAAGTGAAGTATAGGAAGTGCACACGCTGGCGAGGGTTCGATCGACGCTTGCCATGCTCCCCGTTGCGGGTGCTGCGGCAGAGGCGCGGGGGCGGATCGAGCGGGGACGGGCCATGCCGGGCGTTGTGACAGAAAGGGGATGTGTAGGACAGCGGGCTGGAGCGGGGCTCGACACCGTTGCTGTGTCTACGGCGAACTTTCCTCACCTCTTCGGTGAAGGCCGGAGCCCAGTTGGGGGGCATTGCTAACTGAGCGCAGCGCGTCGTTACTTCGACCTTTCCAATTGGGCCCCGGCCTACGCCGGGGTGGTGGCATTGCGGGTGGTCGCTTGCGCGTGGAGGCTTGCGGGTGGGGCGCACTCTTCCTCAGCCGCTCGCCAATGCCACAGAGTTTGGCTTCCACCCGCGGCCCCGCTAACACCGCTGCATGACCACGCCCCCCATTGCCGAACAGCGCCCGCATAGCTTCACCACGCATGGCGTGACGATCGAAGATCCCTATGCGTGGCTGAAGGATCCGCACTATCCGGAGGTCGATGACGCCGACGTGCTGACGTATCTCGCGGCCGAGAACGCGTATTTCGAAGAGCAGATGGCGCCGCACACCGCGCTGGTCGACACGATCTATGAAGAGATGAAGGCGCGCATCAAGGAGGACGAGTCCTCGGTGCCGCAGAAGGATGGCGATTGGCTGTACTGGACCGCGTACGAGACCGGCGGGCAGTACAAGAAATGGTGGCGGAAGCCGGTTGCCGGCGGTGACGACGAACTGTTGCTGGACGAGCCGGCGTTAGCGGAGGGGCATGAGTATTTCCGGCTTGGCGCGTTCTCGGTCAGCAACGACGGGCGCTATCTGGCCTATGCGATCGACGACAATGGGAGCGAGCGGTTCGAGGTTCGGGTCAAGGACCTGGATACCGGCGAGCATCTGCCCGACGTGATCCCGGGGATGCTCAGCGAGATCGTCTGGACTGCGGACGATGCGGGCTTTCTCTATGGTCTGGCGAACGAGCAGTGGCGCACGGACAATGCGCGGTTCCACCGGTTGGGAACGCCGATCTCCGAGGACGTCGTGCTGTTCCACGAGGAAGACGAGGGCTTTCGCGTCGGCGTCGGCGAGACGAGTTCGCGCAAGTGGATCGTGATCGCGACCAGCGATCATGTAACGAGCGAGCTGTATCTGCTGCCGGCGCACGAGCCTTTGGCTGTCCCGATCCTAGTGTCCGCGCGGAAAGTCGGGCGCGAGTACGACGTGGACGAGCATGACGGGACGCTGTTCATCCACACCAACGATGTCGATCCGAATTTCCGGTTGTGCACAGCGCTGGTCGAGGAGCCGGATGCGTGGAGCGAGCTGATTCCGGCGAGCCCGACTTTCTACATGACCGGCGTGGAGTGCTATCAGGACTTCTTCGTGGTCGATGGGCGCGAGGACGGTCTCGATCAGATTGCGATTCACCGGTACGAAACGCCGACCGAGGGCAGGCGGATCGAGTTCCCCGAGGCGAGCTATGTCGCCGGGTTGGGGGACAATCCCGAGTACGACATGACGGTGTTGCGGCTTGGGTATGAGTCGATGGTTACGCCGGGGACGGTGTACGACTATGACGTCGATACCGGCGAGCGGACGATGCTCAAGGTGCAGGAGATCCCGAGCGGCTATGACGCGGCAAAATACGCGACCGAGCGGCTGAAGATCGCGGCGCGGGACGGGACCGAGATCCCGGTGTCGATCGTGTATCCGGCCGGGTTCGTCCGCGATGGGTCGGCGCCGTTGTTCCTCTACGCGTATGGGGCGTATGGCTATGCGATCCCGCCGGGCTTCTCGACCGGGCGGATGAGTTTGCTGGATCGCGGGTTCGCGTATGCGATCGCGCATATCCGCGGCGGCGATGACCTCGGCCAGCAATGGTATCTCGACGGCAAGCTGGAGAAGCGCGCGAACACGTTCAACGATTTCGTCGATGTGGCGAAGGCGCTGGTCGACGCTCAGTGGACGTCGGCGGGGAAGATCGCGATCGCGGGGCGTTCTGCGGGTGGAGAGTTGATGGGAGCGGTGGTCAATTCCGATCCCGAATTGTGGGGCGCGGTGATCGCGGACGTGCCGTTCGTCGACGTGCTGAACACGATGCTCGACGAGAGCCTGCCGTTGACGCCGGGCGAGTGGCCGGAATGGGGGAATCCGATTGAGGACAAGGCGGCGTTCGAGTTGATCCGGTCGTATTCGCCGTACGACAACGTCAAGGCGCAGGCCTATCCGCCGATGTTCATCTCGGGCGGGCTGAACGATCCGCGCGTGACCTATTGGGAGCCGGCGAAGTGGGCGGCCAAGCTGCGGCTGATGAAGACCGACGACAATGTGCTGTTGCTCAAGACCAATATGGGCGCGGGGCATGGCGGCAAGTCGGGGCGGTTCGAGTCGCTGCGGGAGGGCGCGGAGGAGCATGCGTTCGTGCTGTGGCAATTGGGCGTGGCGGGGTGAGCCGGTTCACGCTGTCGATCACCGCCGAGGCCGGCGACATCGATGAGCTGGGCCACGTCAACAATGCGGTGTGGGTGCAGTGGATCCAGCGGATCGCCACCGCGCATTGGGATGCCGTCGCGCCGGCGGAGCACAAGCTGGCGTATATGTGGGTCGTGACGCGGCATGAGATCGATTACCGCGGGAGTGTGGTTTCGGGGGAAGCCGTTGTCGGGGAGACTTGGGTCGAGGGGGCGCCAAAGGGGGCTCGGTTCGATCGGCATGTGCGGTTTTTGGGCGAGGATGGGAAGGTGAAGCTGGAGGCGGTAACGACCTGGGCTTTGCTGGATCGGGCGACCGGGCGGTTGATGCGCGTGCGTGAGGATGTCGCTGCACCGTTTTTTGGTCCTCGCCCCTTCGGGGAGAGGGAGGGAGCGACGTAGTTGCGGAAGGGTGAGGGGTGTTGGGATGGGCGTCCTTAGCCTCACGCCCC
>JAJNQF010000214.1 GCA_021154945.1 Sphingomonas sp. | reverse complement strand
CGATGGAGCTTCGTGCTCGCAGACGGTGCACGGTGGACGCAGACCGACGACTACATAATCGCGCGGCGGCCTCGGGCGAATGATAAAGTAATCATAAAGCGCGCCGCACTCGGCAGCTTCCGATTAAGCGTCGGCGGGCAGCCCGGCGTAAAGGCAAAACGGCAAAATTAGCACTTAGGCAGTGCTAGCGGCGCCGCGGGCTGCTCGCTGAACTATCGCGCAACGGGTTGATCGGGTCGGCGCGGGTCGGAATGAATTCACGCGGGCGTAGTTCCGGTCGGTGCTGGGACTCGTCGATCGCGGGTTGCGCTTCGTACGGGCTGCATTCTAGCACGTCAGCTTGCTACGGTAACCAAGCGTATTCGTTCGGCGTTGAACAGGTCGAGTTGTCCTGCCGCCGGAAAGGATAGTAGGCTCTCCGGGTTATGACTTTTGGCAGCAGCATTTCGGGGTATTCGCGGTGACCTCCTTTGCGCTGGCCCGGTCTAAACTGACGGCCAGGGCAGTCGGGGTCGAAGGGGAGGTCTTGCTCGAATCCGACGCCGCTTTTCAACAGCCGCGAGGGCTGGTCGACTTGGCGGCTTCAAGTACGTTCCTGCCGGCCTATAGTGCCACCGGGGGCTATCCGGGGTTAAGGGCGAGCTTGCCGCGCGACTATATCAGGACGATCGTGGAAGTGCTCGCCGGGCCGATTTCGGAGGCGTTTTCGCTTGGTCGGATCAGGCCTGTCAAGGCGGAGGGTGCGTTCTCCATCGTGACCTTGTCCGATGATGCGCTGTCCGCCGTGCAGCGTGCGCCTCATGTCGATTCAACCAATCCCTATCAGTTCGCCATTCTCCACTATCTCTGCGGCGAGGCGTTTGGCGGCACCACGTTCTTTCGGCACCGTGCCACGGGTTTCGAGACGTTGAGCGAGCATCGGTTGCCACGCTACAACGCGAGTAGGGCGAACGAGGGCGCCGCGTCGGGATATGTCGACACCGGCGCTCCCTGGTTCGAACGGACTGCGCGCGTATCGGCCGGGTTCAACCGGCTCGTGGCGTATCGGAGCTGCGTGCTTCACTCGGGATATGTGCCGGCATCATGCGTGTTGAGCCCGGATCCCCGCACGGGCCGGTTGACCGCGAACGTCTTCGTGACGTTCGCCGCGGACGACTAGCGCGGTTCTTTCTGCCTGGATCTCCATGATGTGTTTGGTTTTCTCGGTTTCGGAGATGCCGATCGCCTGCAAGCGGGGAAGCGTATTCGCCATGGCTCCAGTCCCGCCGAGGCAATAACGGTCTCCACATGCTGTGCCACGCTCGCGTGTAGTACGCTTGGACCTAGCCGGCATCGCTCCACGATACTGTATACGATCGCTCCAAAGAATATCTTGAGCAATCGGTCCAGACATTAAGAAACTTAGTTTGTTTAATGATGGACTGGATGGAGTAAATCGGAGGTGTCGAGGCCCACTGAAACCTGAGTTAGTTTTCCACTGAAGGCGGAGTCCTGCGATCGTAGGGCGTGGCATCATGATCAACGTGCCTGCGCCAGTTGATCCGTGTTGTTTAATTGCAAGGATTAATCGGTTTCGGTTCAGATGTGGCGCAATATCATTTGACAACTTATGACGAAGTGATAGCGGTACCACGAGCCGGGAAAACACCGGCCGGAGACTTGGCGACCAGGGCCGCCGTAAAAGGGGAGAGGATTTATGAGGGGACGCACGTTTTTAGTCGCGCTCGGATGCACGACGTCGGTTGGCGCGATGTCGTTGTGCCTGGCGGTGCCTGCGATGGCGCAGTCCGGGGCCGGCATCGACACGAACGCACCGGCCACCAATGCGCAGCCGGGCAGTGAGGATTCGCCCGCGGTCGCGCAGGTCAACGCGCCGAACGACGCGGGATCGACGGTCGATACGTCCACCGATATCATCGTCACCGGCGTCCGCGCCTCGCTGAACCGCGCGATCGACATCAAGCGCAACTCGGCGGGCGTCGTCGACGCGATCTCGGCCGAGGATATCGGCAAGTTCCCGGACACCAACCTCGCCGAGTCGCTGCAGCGCATCACCGGCGTGTCGATCAACCGCGTGAACGGCGAAGGATCGCAGGTCGCCGTCCGCGGCTTCTCGGGCGACTTCAACCTCGTGACCGTCAACGGGCGCCAGATGCCCGCATCCAACGTCGACACCAGCGGCGGCAACGCGTTCGCGCGTGGCACCGGCCGGTCGTTCGACTTCCAGAACCTCGCATCGGAAGGCGTGAGCACGCTCGAGGTCTACAAGACGGGCCGCGCAACCGTCCCGTCGGGCGGGATCGGTGCAACGATCAACATCGTCACCCGCAAGCCGCTCGACTCGCGCGAAAGCGGCTTCTCGGGTTCGATCGGCGGCAAGGCGCTGTACGACAGCTCGATCGAGGACGCCGAAAGCAAGAAGCACCGCGTGACGCCCGAGGCTTCGGGTATTCTCAATTGGAAGAACGAGGCCGGTACGTTCGGTGCGGCCGTATTCGGCAGCTATCAGCTCCGTGAATCCGCGTCGGTGAGCTCCAATCCGAACTATTGGAACGTGGTGCCGACGGAGACCTTCTTCGGCAGCACGACCTATGTCACCGCCACGACGGTCGTCACCAATCGGCCGACGACGCCGTACGTGCTGATCCCCAACGACAGCCGCTATGCCCTGTCCGAGAACCGTCGCGAGCGCATCAACGGCCAGGCGGTGCTGCAGTTCAAGCCGACCGAAACGCTCGAATTCACGCTCGACGGACTCTATGCGCGCAACAAGCTGCGCGAGCAGCGCAGCGAGCAGACCAACTGGTTCAACCGGCCGTTCAACCAGGTGACGTTCGACAACAACACGCAGATGGCGAGCGCCGTCTTCATCCAGGAGAACGAGAATCCCGTCAAGGACGGGGGGTTCGAGCAGCAGCAATACGCGACGCAGACCGAGCTGAAATCGTTCGGCGGCAACGCGAAATGGGGGTTCGCCGACAATCTTACGCTGACCCTCGACGGTCATCACTCGACCTCTAAGTCGACCCCGGACAACAGCAACGGCACGTCCGCGACCTTGCTGTCGCTCGGCGCACCGGTCATCGCGTCTCATTCGGTCGATTTCACGACCGGGTTCCCGCAACAGGCGATTACGATCAACGACGTGGTCAAGGGCAACGGCAACGGCGTCCTCGACGTCGGCGATGTCGGTACGCAGGTGGCGCGCACGATCACGTCGCGTCAAAGCCAGCGCATCAACGAAGGCCGGGCGCAGATCAGTTGGGATCTCGGCGAGGGCAGTCGCTTCGACTTCGGCGGCAATTATATCGACACGAAGATGCAGTCGAGCAGCCAGCAGACGCAGCAGACGCTTGGCGACTGGGGTATCGGTGACACGGGCGTTCCCGAACGGATCGCGGGCGATCTTCTCACGACCTATTGTCTGACGTGCAAGTTCGACAAGTATAACCCGAACTCCTCGGGCTCGTCGCTTACGGCGTTTCGTGGGAATGCAGTCGACCTGCTGAACATCTTCCAGCCCTATTATCTGGACATCGATTCCCAGCTTCCGGCCGGCGCTCCCAGGGTGCATCAGGTCAGCGGCAGCGGCAACGTGAACGACACGGTCCGGGAAAAGACCTGGGCGGTCTTCGGCCAGTTGACTTGGGCAGGCGAGATCGCCGGTCGCCGGGCCAATCTGTTGATCGGTGCACGCTATGAACGGACGAAGTCGCGCTCGACCGCACTCCAGGCGGTGCCTACCGCGGTGATCTGGACGGCGGACAACGACTTCTTCGTGCAGGTGCCGAGCGAGACCAATCTCGTTCCCGGACGCGGCGGCTACAGCAATCTTCTGCCATCGGTCGACTTCAACATCGAGGTCGTCCGCAACGTGAAGGCCCGCGTATCGTTCGGCCGGACGCTGGCGCGTGCGCCCTACGGCAATCTGTTCGCGACGGCGACCGTCCAGCAGCCACCGCGCCCGGTGGCACTCGGGGGCACTGGCGGCGGTACTGCCCAGAATCCGGCGCTGCTGCCTCTGGTATCGGACAATTTCGATGCGTCGATCGAATGGTATTACAAGCCTTCGAGCTTCGTCTCGGTCGGCTTCTTCGACAAGCGCGTTCGCAACTTCATCGGCACGGGTATCACCAACCAGAACCTGTTCGGGTTGCGCGATCCAAGCTCCGGTGCGGCCGGCACGCTTTCCGGAACCGCGCTCTCGCAGTTGAGAAACGGTAATTTCGACCAGTCCGACGTCAATCTGTTCACCTACACCGCGCTGCTCGTGCAGAATGGCGGCAACGTGGCGGCGGCAGACGCGACCTTCCGGGCAAACGCCACGGGGACGACGGTCAATCAGCAGTTCGCCGATGCGATATCGGGCGCCGTGGACATCACGGCGGGTGCGAACGATCCGTTGCTCGTCCTGGCGGTGTCGCAGCCACTCAACAACCGCGAAGGCAAGATCCACGGCTTCGAAGTGGCCTGGACGAACTTCTTCGGCGACACCGGCTTCGGCTTCGCGGCGTCCTACACGAAGGTGGACGGCAATGTGAACGTGGATCCCTATGCGGATCCGACGGTCAACATCTTCGCGCTGACCGGCCTCGGCGACAGCGCGAATGGCACGCTGATCTACGACAAGAACGGGCTTTCGGCACGCATCGCGTACAACTGGCGGGCCAAATACCTGCAGGCGACCAACCAGGGCGAAGGGCGAAACCCGCTGTTCACGGCGGCATTCGGGACGCTCGATGCGAACATCAGCTACGACATCAACGAAAACATCGCCTTGTCGCTCGAGGCGATCAACCTGACGAGCGAGAGCGTTCGGCAATATGGGCGAACGAAGGAGAACCTCGTCTTCGCGCAGGAACTCAAGCCGCGTTACCTGCTGGGTGCGAGGTATCGCTTCTGATCGTCGGCGGATGAAAGGGAAGGGGTCGCTGTCGATAGCGACCCTTTTCTTTTGGAGCGCAGCCGATGCCGTGCTGTAATCCCGTGCCAGGCGGCTGTAATCGCGCCGTTACTCCAGCAAGCGATAGCGAATAGATGACCCCCGTAATGTCGAACCCAACATCGTCCAACTCAACATCGTCGAACCCGGTATTGTTGAACAATGTCGAGCACGCCGATCTGCGGGTCGCGATCCGCCCCGGCGCGGAGTACGGCGATAGCGTAAACCAGCTCCCGATCTACCCGTCGGAATTCGAGGAGGCCCAGCGCTCGTTCCCGATCGTCTTTCGGCGGGAGGAGGGCGGTATTCAGGCCTATGCCCTGCTCGGCCTCGATCGCGACGAGAACCTGTTCCTCGAGGATGGCCGCTGGACAAGCGACTATGTCCCGGCGGTGCAGCGGCGCGGGCCCTTTTCCATCGGCATTGACACCAGCCGGTCCGATGGTGAGAGCCAGGGCGATCCGCTGGTCTATATCGACCTCGCGGATGCGCGGGTCGGCGCAGTCGACGGCCTGCCGGTGTTTCTCGAACACGGCGGCAACGCGCCGCTCCTCGACCACATCGCGAGCGTGCTGCGCGTCCTTCATGAAGGCGTGACCAGCGCACCGGCGATCTATGCCGAGTTCGAGGACGCCGGGCTGCTGCAACCCGTCGATATTCAGATCAGCCTGAGCGAGGAGGATGGTTACGAACTGCCCGATCTCCTCACCATCGATCAATCCGCGCTGGCCGACCTGTCCGGGGAATCGCTGGAGGCGCTTCATCGGAGCGGCCTGCTCCGGGCCGCGACGATGGCGGCATCCTCGCTGGGCAATATCCAGTATTTGATCGACCGCAAGAATCGCAAGCGGCTGCTGGCATGACATCGTTCGGTTCCGACCGTCCGATCACCGACCGCAGCGTGCGGGAGATCGACGCGCGAGCGGTCGGCGCCGTTGATTTTGCGGCGCTGATCGCCGGCAACGAGCCGGTGGTCGTGCGCGGGCTGGCACGGGACTGGCCGCTGGTCGAGGCAGAGCACCGCACGCCTCAGGCAGCCGCGGCGTATCTCCTGTCGTTCTACAACGGCCGTCCGGCCGCGGGCTACACCGCGCGCGCCGAAGCCGGCGGGCGCTATTTCTACGACGACACCCTGACGAAGCTCGCCTTCGATCGCGAACGCGTTCAGCTCGACGCGTATCTCGGCCGAATGCTCGCCGGACTCGGCCAAACCGACATCCCGTCCTATTATGTCGGCTCGACCGATCTTGACGGCTATTTCCCCGGCTTCACGGACGCGGGCAACGATCTGGCGCTGACCGATCCCTGTTTTGCGCGCGTGGTGAAAAGCATCTGGATCGGAAACCGCACGACGGCGGCCGCGCATTACGACATGTCGAACAACATCGCCTGCGTGGCGGTCGGCGCCCGGCGCTTCACGCTGTTCCCGCCCGAGCAGGTCGCAAATCTCTATCCCGGCCCACTCGAGCCCACGCCGGGCGGGCAAGTGGTCTCGCTGGTCGATTTCCGCGATCCCGACCTCGAACGCTTCCCGAACTTCGCGCACGCGGTCGAGGCGGCGCAGGTGGCGGAACTCGGGCCCGGCGACGCGGTCGTCTACCCCGCGCTGTGGTGGCACCATGTCGAGGCGTTGGCCGACTTCAACGTGATGGTCAATTTCTGGTGGAACGATGCGCCGGCCTATCTGGATTCACCGATGACCACGGTGCTTCACGGCATGCTCAGCCTGCGGGACCGGCCTGATACCGAGAAGCGGGCCTGGGCGGCGCTCTTCGACTATTATCTTTTCGGGCCCGCGGATCGGCCGTCCGCGCACCTGCCGGACGCGGCGAGGGGGCCGCTCGCTCGCCTCGACGAAACCGGCGCGCGGCGACTTCGGGCGATGCTGCTGTCTCGGCTCAACCGGTGATGGAGACGATGCGCGTGGACAATCGGGGCGTGCGGAGAGTGGTGATCGCCGGCGGCGGCACGGCCGGCTGGATCGCGGCGGCGGCGCTGGTCAAGCAACTCGGGCCGCTGCTCGATATCACTCTCGTCGAGTCCGAGGACATCGGAACGGTCGGCGTCGGCGAGTCGACGATCCCGACCTCGCGAACCTTCCACAATTTCCTCGGCATCGACGAACAGGCGTTCATGCGCGCCACGCAGGCGAGCTTCAAACTGGGGATCTCGTTCGAAAACTGGGGGCGTGCAGGCGAGCGCTACATCCACTCCTTCGGCACGATCGGGCGGGCATCGACCTGGATGGGTGATTTCCACCATCTATGGCTGCACGCCCGCGAGCGTGGCCTGGCCGACCCCCTTGGCGACTATTGCTTCGAACTGAGGGCCGCCGACTCCGAGCGTTTCGCAACCGGAAAAGACGCCCGGATCAACTACGCCTATCATCTCGATGCGGGGCGCTATGCGCGTTTCCTCCGCGAACTGTCCGAACCCGCAGGCGTTCGCCGCGTCGAGGGCAGGATCGAGCGCGTGGAGCAGAATGGCGAGACCGGCTTCGTCGAGGCGCTGGTGCTGGACTCGGGCGTGCGGATCGAGGGCGACCTGTTCCTCGACTGCACCGGCTTTCGCGGCCTGCTCATCGAACAGGCGCTGCAGACCGGGTATGACGACTGGACGCAGTGGCTGCCGACGGACAGCGCGATCGCGGTGCAGACCGCCTCGGTCGGACCGGCCGTGCCGTACACCCGCGCCATCGCGCACGAGGCAGGGTGGCGCTGGCGCATCCCGCTCCAGCACCGCGTCGGCAATGGCATCGTCTACCCCCGCGACTGTCTGTCCGACGACGAGGCGCGTGCAAAGCTACTGGCCGATGTCGAAGGCGAGGTCCTGACCGAACCGCGCGTGATCCGTTACCGGACGGGCGCGCGGCGCAAGGTGTGGTACAAGAACGTCGTCGCGCTCGGTCTTTCCAGCGGCTTCGTCGAGCCGCTGGAATCGACCAGTATCCACCTGATGAAGATCGCAATCACGCGGCTGATCCAGCTTTTCCCGTTCG
Organism: Sphingomonas sp.; assembly: GCA_021154945.1. Lineage (GTDB taxonomy): Bacteria > Pseudomonadota > Alphaproteobacteria > Sphingomonadales > Sphingomonadaceae > Sphingomonas. Next base: position 11,106 of record JAJNQF010000214.1, on the reverse strand, counting down.
ACGGGATCGACGACGCGCTGGTCGCCCGCTTCAATGCGATGTCGCGCCGCGAATCCGAAGGCGTTCGGGACTTCATCATTCTCCATTATCACCTGAACCAGCGCGATGAGCCGCTCTGGCGTCGGTGCCGCGAGATGCGGCTCCCCGACACGCTCGTCGAACGGATCGCGCTCTTCCGCCAGGATGCGCAGGCGTATCAGGCGTCGGAGGACCTGTTTCGCGTCGACAGCTGGGTGCAGGTCATGCTGGGCCAGAACCTCGAACCCCGCGCATTCCACCGCATGGGCCGCATGATTTCCGACGCGAACCTGACCCGCGCGCTCAAGGACATCCGCGCCGACGTCGCCGGCCGCGTCGCCAAGCTGCCGGTGCACCAGGATTTCCTGAACCGCTACTGTGCTGTGGCGTAGGACGTGGCGGATACGGTGCAGCGTCGACGTCGTAAGACTGCGAGAAAGTAGAAAAGTCGTCCGATCGTAAAATCAAACCGGGGTGTGCCCGCCGACCATCCGGCCGGCGGGCATCGCCTCAGGCGTCTTCGGCCTGAAGGTTCACGCTCGTCTCGGCGAGCTTCGTCATATATTCGTCGCCACCGTAGATGTCCTTGGTGGCCGCGCTCAGCTTCTTGTGGTCGTCCTTGAGACCGAGCGCCTTGGCATACGCCGCCGCCGTGCCGAACCCGGCGATGCCGTAATGCGTCATGCGCTGATATTGCGCGATGATCATCACGTCGAGCAGCAGACCCTTGTCCGGTCCTTCCTCGAGGACATGCTTGGTCGCCTCGGCGGCCAGACCTTCCATGCCCTTGCAATGCTCCTTCGAGACCTTTTCGTCGTTCGATGCGATCAGGTCCTTCAGGATGTCGGTGTGCTTCTCGATCCCGGCTTGCGACTTGGTCAGCATCGTCTTCAACGCTTCGTCGCTGGCCTTCGCGGTGATCTTCTTCAGAACCTTCTTCATCTGGTCGTTCGCCGACCAAAGGTCCTTCAGCTCGTCGGTATAGATGTCCTTGAGATCTTCGGGTGCCGACATGATGGAATCCTCTTTCTGCGCCGGGCGGCATGCCCGGTCTAATGTTGGAGATTGGATACGGACGGAGTGTCAGCCGGAGCCGGGATGCTTCTGCTCGTCCTCGTAGCGGGCATCGGTGCCAATCTTGCCACCCGCCTCGGCTTCGGCGATGCCCGAGGTTTCGACGACATCGATCGAGCCGCCATCCCCTGCGAGGCCGCGTGAAGTACGATCAGCATCCGGGTCGGCGGCGATCGTTGATCCCGTATCGCTGTCCGATCCAGCGACGCCATTGGGTGCGCTGCCACCGTCTTCGCCGGCCTGTCCGCCACCGTGATAGGCGATGTCGCTCTGGCCGCCATGTGCCATGAACCCGGTGTTCGTTGCGACCTTGCCGGCATGCGGATTGGGATAGGCGCTGCCGCCGCTCTCTCCGCCGGCCGACCTGCCGTGCACGTCCTCGCCGCTCTTGCCTGCGGGTGACGCGCCGACACCATCGGGGGCGCCCTTGGTATCGGGATTGCCGCTTACCGGCATCGGGACCTTGTCGCTCATGGCGTATTCCTCACCGTATCGAGGGGGGCAGGTAAGGGACGAACCGCCACGCGCGCTTCGTCCCCTGGTTCATCACGGGCGCAGTACGACCTTGATGACGCCGTCCTGCTTGTCGCGGAACTTCTGGTACATCTCGGGCGCATCCTCGAGGCTGGCCGGATGCGTGACCACGAAGCTCGGGTCGATATCGCCCGCCTCGATCCGCGCGAGCAGCGGCTTGGTATAGGCCTGGACATGGGTCTGGCCGGTCTTGATCGTCAGCCCCTTGTTCATCATCGCGCCGATCGGGATCTTGTCGCCCATCCCGACATAGACGCCGGGGATCGAGATCGTGCCGCCCATCCGGCAGCTCATGATCGCCTCGCGCAGGACATGCACGCGGTCGGTCGCGAGGAAGGTCGCGGCCTTCACCTTGTCGATCACCGCGTCGATGGCGCCGTGGCCCGAAGCCTCTGCACCCACCGCATCGATGCAGCTGTCGGGGCCACGGCCTTTGGTGCGGAACTGGAGTTCGTCATAGACGCTGTCGACTTCGGCGAAGTTGATCGTCTCCGCGCCGCCGGCCTCGGCCATCGCGAGGCGCTCGGGAACCTCGTCGATCGCGATCACGCGACCGGCGCCAAGCATCAGCGCGGAGCGGATCGCGAACTGCCCGACCGGGCCGCAGCCCCAGACCGCGACCGTATCGCCCTCTTCGATGTTCGCATTCTCGGCGGCCATATAGCCCGTCGGGAAGATGTCCGAGAGGAACAACGCCTGGTCGTCCGTGACGTTGTCGGGAACCTTGATCGGCCCGATATCGGCCATCGGCACGCGCAGATACTCGGCCTGGCCACCGCAGTAGCCGCCCAGCATGTGGCTGAACCCGAACAGGCCGGCAGGCGAATGGCCCATCGCCTTGATCGCCATCTCGGAGTTCGGATTGGTCCGCTCGCATGCGGAGAACAGTCCCTTGCGACAGAAGAAGCAGTCGCCGCAACTGATCGTGAACGGCACCACGACGCGGTCGCCGATCTTCAGATTGGTGACTTCGGAGCCTAGCGCGACCACGACGCCCATATTCTCGTGGCCGAGGATGTCGCCCGCCTGCATCGTTGGCTGATAGCCGTCGAGCAGGTGAAGATCGGATCCGCAGATCGCACACGCCGAGACCTTGATGATCGCATCGCGCGGATGCTTGATTTCGGGATCGGCAACAGTGTCGACGCGGACGTCGCCTTTGCCATGCCAAACGAGTGCACGCATGAGGGTCTCCTTAAGTAGTGATCTGATAATAGTATCGGTGATACGGCGCCATGTGACTGACTGCACGGGTGCCGTAAGCGATGATCCGCAAAGCCTGGTAGTTGAAAACTAGGCGTATAAAATAATGTCTATCGTAATATTATCGCTCTGGATTTCGCACCGGTTATTTAGTTCGATATGGGCTTGGTGATTAGCCGCCGGAGTTGAATTATACTGAGTGACAAAACCCGTTCGCTCGGATCGTTGAAATCCATAGCGATCGAAGGCCCGACATCGTTCCTTGGTGGTCTATTTAACCGCCGAGTTTTTTACTGATTACGATCAAGGGTTTTATATTGATCGATGATATCGATCTCGGCCCTCGCAAATGTTCGATGAAGGGCTGATAAGATATTGATGTTGATCATGACGATTTGCGTTTCAATAAGCTGTTTGATTGTAAAGGCTTAGACGCGGTGGGCTAGATGATTGCGGTTGCAGGGAAACTATACGGGACCGAACCGGATCTTTGGCCGTTTCAATTTGTCGTAAGCGCTGCGGTCCAGCAGGCGCCGATCATGGCCGCCTGGACGGGCAGCGCCACCCGCTCAGGCAAAATTTGGAGCCCACAGATGCAGATCAACGCTATTCTCTTCGATATCGACGGCACGCTAGTCGATACCAACGACATGCACGTCCTTGCCTGGGAGGAGGCGTTTGCAGGCGTAGGGGCGACGTTCGATCGACAGATCATCCATGACCAGATCGGCAAGGGCACTGACATGCTCGTCCCGACCCTGCTGCCTGACGCCGACGAGGATCAGCAGGAAGCGCTAGGCGAAACGCACGGCCAGATCTTCAAGGCGAAGTATCTCGATACGGCCAAGCCGTTCGCGGAGGCGCACGCACTGTTGGCGCACGCGCACGGATCGGGGCAGCAGGTCGTGCTGGCATCGTCGGCGTCGGAAGCGGAACTCGAGCATTATATCGATCTGCTCGACGCCCGCGATCTGATCGCGGCGACCACCAGCAGCGACGATGTCGAGAAGACCAAGCCCGCGCCCGACATTTTCGCGACCGCACTCAAGAAGCTGCCGGGAATCGACCCGGGCAGCGTCATCGTCGTCGGCGATACGCCCTATGATATCGAGGCGGCGGCCAAGTGCGGGATCGCCGCAGTCGCGGTGCGATCGGGCAAGTTCAAGGACGCGCAACTGCAATCGGCGGGTGCGGTCGCGATCTACGACGACGTGGCAGCGTTGCTCGCCGACTATGCCACTTCGCCACTGGGACGCTGAATCGCCGGCGAAGCCTGTGCCGATGGCGGGCCTAGCCGACGTGCGACCATCGGATCCGTGTCAGCCGGGAATGCCCCAATTGGCTTCCTCGTTGGCGGCGGCGGCGGTGCGGACGAGATGCTGGACATAGTTCTGGAACACCGGAACCGTGAACGTGACCAGGGTCGGCTCGCCCTGCGGCTCCTTGAAGGTCAGCACGACGAAGCGCTGGCCGTCCTCGTCGAGGATCAGTCCGGCTTCCATCGCTCCGGGGCCGCTGGGCGTGATGACTGTCGCTACCATGATGCATTCTCGCTGTGCCGGGTTCCAGGGTGGCCATAACGGCGCACGTTCCGGTGTCTAGGTGGTGACCGAGCGGCCCTGCCGATCACGGCCCTCGCGTTGCGAGAAGGGCGCCATGTGCGTCGTGCCACCTATCCACCGATATCTGGATACTCGGCCTGCCTTACGTAGTCGACGCCAATACGCAGTACGCAAGGACCGGAATGCCGACGAGTAGTATCAAGAGCAGGAGATTGAGTCCCATGAGGCGGTCCAGCCAATTCGGGAGATCTTGTTGGTGAAATTCGGTATCGGACCTCGAATGTTCTTCGACGATTTCGATATCGAATTTGTTGGAAAAGAAGTGACCCGGGCTCTTTCTCAGGAACATCCGAGGCGGCGGGTCTTCGGCCTGGTTTTGCGCATTGATCGGGCCGAGGTCTTCGGATTTTGATATGTTGTCTGTCACTGTGCCGTTTCCGCTTACTCGAGATCAGGGGCGCGCAGAGCGCCGCCCAAAGGTCAGATCGAATAAAGCCCGAACTCAAACGGCGAACAGCCGCGAGCTCGGGCTAACCCCGTGCGGCGAGTTGGCCGGCGTGGTCGCGGAAACGCTTATGTGTCGCGGGAGCGTACATGAGAGTAACATCGTAGACCGGTCGCGTAATGTCAACACAGGCTCGGTTGGGCTCAACAGTCTTGACCCCGACCCGGGAAACACTAGGTTGATGATGCGGGCCGGGCCCCTCTGGCGTTTGTCTTTGGACGAACGTGATGTCGGACCGCATCGGGTTAGCTCGATGTTCAGGCCTGGCCTTTCGCCTCCTCTCATCTGCGCTGATCCGATCTTTCAATCGTTGGTTGGAGAGCGGCTATGAGCATATTTTCATACAAACTAACCCAGTTGCACAAGCAGTTGGACGATCAGATCCGTGTCGAGATGAAGCGACGCATGCCGGATGCCCTGCGGCTTCTTCGGCTGAAGCGACTGCGGTTGAGCGTGAAGGATCGGCTTCATGCACGCGCCTTGCGGTTGCAGGTGAACTGAACCGATGACCGTGTAGCGTCGTTCTAGAAACATCGTCCGCAAGGATCAGCATCACCGGTCAAGATGGATCGGGATGACCAAAGGAGAGCGAATATGGCCTATCTCGTAACAGCCGGATTGGTGCTTGCCGCCACCGGCGCGGCACTCGGCATGACCGTCGATCACCAGAACCGCGTGGATCACCATAGTGGTCCGGTCGCCGTCAAATATCGTGGCGATGTCGCCATCACGCACAAGCAGGTGGGCGCGGTTGCCCCGGGGGGAAGGGCGTCGTCGCTACGCTGCGACTGGGCAGCGACCATGACGGTGGCGCGCCATGCCGTTGCGGCGTCGGGTACCAGGCTCGTCCGTAGCATCGACAGCGAACCCGTGGTGTCGGGCACGCGACCCGGCTGGTGCGCTACGAGCCACCGGGCGATCACGGAGGAAGTCGCGAGCAGGACGGCGGATATGCAAGCGCACCTCGAAGTCCTGGCGCAGGAGGACGAGACGATGCTGCGCGCCGAGCTGGACCGGATTCATGGCCTGCAGCGCGCTGGATGATAGGGGGGATGATCGGGATCATGAGCCGGCGCCTGCAACTGGCGGGTGCGATTGGCGCCGTAACCTGTGGCCTTGCCGCGCCCGCATTCGCCCAGAGTGGTCGATCGGCAACCCTGGAGGTGATGAGCGAGGAGGAGCGGCGAGGGCTGAGCTGGAGTGAAGGACGCGCCGCCCTCGGCGCCGACGTCCGCGTCCCGGTCGGGCGCTTCGACGCCTCGGCGCGCGTGGTGACGACCCGCGACAGCGTGCGACACGACGGGGCCGATGCGGTGGTCGACCTTGTGGTTGGAACGGGCTGGGACCTTGGTGCCATTCAGTTACGAACCGACGCCATCGGGCATGTCTTTGCAGGTTCCCGCACGAAGGCGGACTATGTCGAGGCTGGGGTATCGGCAAGCTACGGCTATGGCCCGCTCTATGCGACCCTGGGTGTCATCGGTGCACCGTCGCAGCGTGCGATCGGTGGCAGCAATGTGTATCTCTATGCGAATGCCAATGCCGGTATCCCGGGCACGCCGCTCACCGTTCTCGCCGAACTCGGGCATTCGTCCGGCAGCGTTCGCGATACCTTTCGCGCCGAGCGGCTCCGACCGGGCGGAAGCTACAGCAACTGGCGGCTCGGGCTCGAACATCGTCGCGATCGACTGACGGTTGGCGTTGATTACATCGGCACCGACATTTCCGGCACTGACATTGCCGGCACGGGCGATGCCAGCCGATTTGCCGATCGGCGCAATGCGACGGACCGGCTTATCGGCCGCCTCCAGGTTTCGTTCTGACCCGTTTTCGGGTTCGAGTGCCATCCGGAAGCCCGATCGTCCGCGGCGCTTGGGAAACGGCTTTTGTCGCAGCCGTTTCCCAAGCGATCTCGGCTAGCCGCCGGTGGTGATGGCCGCCGCGATCTCTCCCGATTTCGCAGCCTTGAGCGTCCCGCAGAGCCGGATCGATTCCAGCGCACGCTGATAGGCCAGCAAACCGACATTGGCCTTCCGGACCACGGGGCCGATCTTCGCATCGATGCTGGCGGCCCGATCGGCGCCGCATTGCGAGGCGAATGCAGACGGCAGCCGGCTGGTGATGAAGATGCCGTTGGCGCCCGCGACGAGCCGGTCATAATTTGCCAGCACCCAGTCGGTACCGAGATCGCGCGTCTCGACCGTGCCTACGACACCGAGGATCAACTGCAGGCGATCGAAGCCACGCAGGCGTTTGTCGTCGAGCGACAACAGGTACTGGGCGACATCCGCGCGACCGCTCGACGCAGCTGCTGCCAGGGCGCTCGATCGTAGCGTCGAATCCTCGCTGGACAACCCGCGCTCGACGAGCATCCGGGCGACCGGCAAGCCGCCGTCCTGCGCCAACGCCGTCAAGCCGCCGAACAGGAAGCCTGGATCGAGTGCGGCCGCGTCGCCGCCGAGGAAGCGGCTGGCCGCATCCTTCAGCTTTGCGCGAACGGCCGGGTCGTGCGCGTCGTCCGCTACGAGTCCGACCAGCCGATGGCGCAGGTTCTGGCGTCCGGGATCGTCGCTCGCATGCGCGCCGACCGCGGGATCGAAGCCAAGCTTGGTCAATTGCGGCGTATAGATCGACGCCATCAGCGAACGGTACGCCGGCAGCGAGGCCGGCGCGATCAGGCCGCGCGAGCGCCAGCCGGAAATCCGTTCGCCGGGATCCACGCTGGCGGTAGCATCCGGATTGTCGGCCATCGCGCGCGCCTGCGCGATCAGCCACGTCGCTGGCGCCTTGCCGGCCCGGAACGACGCCCACAGGCTGTCGGTGGTCGCGATGGCTTCGCCCGGCGACAGCGTGGCGGACGAGGCGATCAGCGCCTGCCAATCGGCTGGCGCGAGGTCGAACCGGTAATAGCCGGTGCCGCCGACGTTCGGCATCAGCACGCGTCCGGCCGGGACCGCCAGCGTCGCGGTCTTCGCATCCATCAACGTGCAGTGCTTGCTGGCGTCGACGCGCACGCAGAAGGGGATCGTCCACTGGAGCGGCGCCGGCTTCGAGCCCAGGAACGTGTAGCGCGCCTGCACTGCGGTCAGCTTGCCACCGTCGCGGCGTATGTCGATCACCGGCACGCCCTGCTGGTCGACGAAACTGGTCAGCGCCGCGAGCAACTTGGGATCATGCCCTGCATCAGCGATCGACTGGAAGAATTGCTCCGACGAGGCGTTGCCGTAAGCATAGCGCTTCAGGTGGAGCCGTACGCCGGCCTTGAACTTCTCGTCGCCAAGATAGGCGGCGATCATCGCGACGACGTGACCGCCCTTGCCGTACGTGATGTTGTCGAACGCGGCGTCGATCTGGTTGTTCTCGGTGATCGCCTGGTGGATCGGGCGCCCGACCTCCAGCGCGTCGGTGTTCATCGCGCCGAACCCCTCGGCGATCGCGCCGACCCCGATGCCAAGCTCGGGCCGCCACTCGTTGCCGATGCGATAGCCCATCCAGTTGGCGAAGCTCTCGTTGAGCCAGATATCGCTCCACCATGCGGGCGACACGAGATCGCCGAACCACTGGTGCGCCAATTCGTGACTGACGATCATGCCGAACGACTGCTTGTCGCTGGTGGTGGCGTTGCGATCCAGAAAGATGATCCCGTCGCCATAGGTATCCGCGCCGGCATTCTCCATCGCGCCGGGCATGATCGGCGAGCCGATCTGGTCGAGCTTGGGGAACGGGAACGGCTCGCCGAAATAGCGCTCGAGCAGGCTCACGATGCGCGGAGTCTCCGCCATCACATAGTCCATCTTGTCCTTCTGGGCCTGCGTCGCGACCGCGCCCAGCGCCATGGGATGCGCGCGCTCCGGTGTCGGCGCGATCATTCCCGACTGCCTGACGAAGGGCCCGGTATCGACCGCGACCAGATAGGTGGGCAATGGCTTGGTGGGCGCGAAGCGATGCGTTTCCAGTCCCGCGCCGGTTTTCGTCACACCCGTTTCGGGGCTGTTGCTCACGACCGTCATGCCCGGATGGGTGGTGACGCTCACCGTGAACGGTTGCTTGAACCCCGGTTCGTCGAAGGACGGAAACGCGGCACGTGCATCGATGCTCTCGAACTGGGTCCAGCTGTACCAGCGGTCGGCGACCTTGACGTGGTACAGGCCAGACGCGTCGTCGCCGAATTTGCCGCGATAGTCGAATACCAGCGTGGCGGCACCGGCCGCAACGGGGCCGGCGAAATCGAGCCGTGCGGTACCCGTCGCGTCGACCTGCGTGAAGGTCGCGGGGACGATGGTGCTGCCGATCCGTGCAAAGACCTTGGTGACGACGAGATCGCGTCCATGCAGATAGAGTTTGGTCGTGCGGGCTTTGAGCACGACGTCGATTTCGTCGTGGCCGGCAAAGCCGTCGCTTTCGGGAAGGATGGTCAGGTCGAGCCGGTAGGCCTTCGGCACCGCGGCATCGGAAAGCCGCCCCTTGGGTGCCTTCGCATCCGGAACGATGCGCGTTGCGGGCGATTGGGCAGGGGACGGGGCAGGCGATTGGGCAAACGCCGTCGTCGATAACAGCGCCGCGACCGTCAGTATGTATCCGTTGCGCACCATGTGTCCCCCTTGTCGTTCTGGCGGGCACGCTAGGTGGTCGCGATCGTGCCGGCAAGCTGGGGACGGGCGCAATTCGAGCTGGCGGATTTACCGGGCGAAGGGGGACGAATACAGGGCGATCCACCGGGCGGGCAGGGGGCTCGAATTATGAGGAATCTAGCCGCGGTCGTCCGTTCCCAGCGATCCAGCGCGCGGCAGGGGTGGCGGAGCGGGAGGGATTCGAACCCTCGATACGCTTTTGACGTATACTCACTTTCCAGGCGAGCGCCTTCGACCACTCGGCCACCGCTCCGCATTGCTCTGGAAGGGCGTCTGCTAGTGCGCGTTTCACGTACGTGCAAGCGATTGCGTGCGGGGAGGCGCTCGGGCAGTCTGCGGGGATGCTGAATCTCCTTCTCGCTGCCGCGCTCGCGCAAGCTGCTCCGGTCGCTGTCACGCTGCCGTCCGATCCGCTGCCGGCGGATTGGGTCGCGGTTCCGGACGACGAGCTGCTGGTGTTCACACTGGCCAATGGGCACCGGTTTACCGTGCGGCTGGCACCTCGGTATGCGCCCGTGCACGTTGCAAACATTCGCAAGCTTGCGGCGGCGCATTGGTGGGATGTCGGGACCAGCGTGTACCGGTTGCAGGATAATTACGTCGCGCAATGGGGCGATGCGACCGAGAAGAAACCGCTGGTTGCGGGCGTCGTCGCCAACCCGCCGGCGGAATATTCGCATGCCGGGCCGACGACGGTGGCACGGCTATCGCAGCGCGATCCCTATGCCGAATGGGCGGGATACAGCCGCGACGGCTGGCCATTGGCGGGCAATGGCGCGACCGAGTGGCTGCCGCATTGCTACGGCATGGTCGGCGTCGCGCGCGATCTGGCGCCGAGCACGGGGAGTGGCGCGGAGCTGTATACCGTGATCGGCCATTCGCCGCGCGCGCTGGACCGCAACATCGCGGTGGTGGGCCGGGTGATCGACGGAATCGAGTGGCTGTCGTCGCTCCCGCGGGGGACGGGCGATCTCGGTTTCTACAAGGCGGAAGGCGAGCGTAGCCCGATCGTGTCCGCCCGCCTCGCGAGCGAGCTGCCTGCCGCCCAGCGACCCCATTTCCAGTATCGCGCGGCGGACAATGCGCGGTTCGTCGCCTGGATCGCGTCGCGCGAGAACCGGGCGGGGCCGTTCTTCACGGTGCCGGCGGGCGGCGCGGACATCTGTGCCGCGCTGCCGCCGGTGCGGAAAGCGCCCTAACGAATGACCGGCGGCTTGCCGAACAGGCCGGCATTATAGTCCTCGATCGCGCGGACGATTTCCTCGCGGGTGTTCATGACGAAGGGGCCGTGGGAGACGACCGGTTCGCCGATCGGATCGGCGTGGCCGTAGAGGATCGTGGCGGGGGCTTCGGTCATGACGGTGATGGTGTCCCCGTCCGGCGCGAACGTGGCGAGGTGGTGAGGCTTGATCTGCGTGCCGTTGGCCGAGGAGGCGCCGGCGACGACGTAGAAGAAGACCGCGCGCCCACTAGGTGCCGGCAGGTCGACCTTCGCGCCGGCTTCGAGTTCGATGGTCATCATCGCGACCCCGGTCAGCGACTCGATCGGGCCGTGCTGGTCTCCGAAGCGGCCCGAGAT
>JAJNQF010000304.1 GCA_021154945.1 Sphingomonas sp. | reverse complement strand
TCGAGGGCGTTGCGGCGCGCGCGGGCGACGTCGATCTGCGCGCGGCGGCGCTGTATTGGGCGTCGCGCGCGGACATGGTGTGCTCGCGCCCCGACAAGATCGAGGGTCGGCTGAAGGCGGCGGCGCAGTTCGGCGAGAGCTTCTATGGCCAGCTCGCGCGCCAGCAACTGGCGATGAAGGACAAGGGAACGTCGGTCGGCGGCTTGGTCGCCAGCGATTGGCAGGTCGTCGGCAAGCGTCCGAACGTGCGCGTCGCGGCGGCGCTGGTCGAGGTCGGCGAGACCGATCTGGCCGATACGGTGATCCGCCAGCAGGCCAAGATCGGCGACCCGCGCGAGTTCGGCAACCTGGTCCGCGTGGCGGAAGCATTGAGCCTGCCCGCGACCACCGTGTGGCTCGCACATAATTGCCCGCAGGGTGTGACGTCGACCGCCGAGGCACGCTATCCGACGCCGAACTGGACGCCGGACAGCGGCTGGCACATCGACAAGGCGCTAGTCTATGCCCACACGCTCGAGGAATCGCGGTTCCGCAACACCGTGAAGAGCCCGGCCGGCGCGTATGGCCTGATGCAGATCATGCCGGCCGCCGCGACCGATTTCGCGCGCGAACGCGGCACGTCGATCGACGTGAAGGCGCTGACCAAGCCGTCGACCAACATGGATATCGGCCAGCGCCATCTGGAGCGGCTGCGCGACATGGCGGGCGTCACCGGCGGGCTGCTGCCCAAGGTGATCGCGGCGTATAATGCGGGGCCGCGCCCGGTCGGCGACTGGAACGCGATCGTCCGCGATAACGGCGATCCGCTGCTGTATATCGAGAGCATTCCGTATTGGGAAACGCGTGGCTACGTGACCACCGTACTGCGCAATTACTGGATGTACGAGGCGCAGGGCGGCAAGAAGGCTTCGGTCAGCCGTAATGCGCTGGCGCAGGGCATGTGGCCGCGCTTCCCCGGCCTGCCGGGTGCGACCGCGGTACGGATGAACGCCCGGCCGAACGCGCGGGCGAGCGCCAGCACGGTTGCGGTGAACGCCAGCGTCGGGCCGCAATCCTCTACCATCACGCGCGCGGACTGAGTTTCATGCCGATCGACGAAAGCCGGATTTTCCTGCCGGTGCGGATCGCCGTGCTGACGGTGTCGGACACGCGTGGGCTGGCCGAGGATCGCTCGGGCGACACGTTGGTCGCGCGGCTGACCGAAGCGGGGCATGTGCTCGCCGATCGCCGGATCGAGAAGGACGATGTCGAGACGATCGTCTCGCGGCTGCATGCGTGGATCGGCGATCCGGAGGTCGATTGCATCATCACCACCGGCGGCACGGGCGTTACCGGCCGCGATGTTACCCCCGAGGCGATCGAACAGGTCGCCGAGAAGATGATCCCCGGTTTCGGCGAGCTCTTCCGCATGCTCAGCTACCAGACGATTGGCACGTCGACCGTGCAGTCCCGCGCGTGCGCGTGCGTGTCGAAGGGCACGTACATCTTCGCGCTGCCGGGCTCGACCGGGGCGGTGAAGGATGGCTGGGACGGGATCCTGCGCGACCAGCTCGACAGCCGACACCGGCCCTGCAACTTCGTCGAGCTCATGCCGCGGTTGCTGGAGCGCTGAGGCTCTTCCGGGCGAGGTGGCTTCACCCGCTTTAGCTGCGCGTGCCCTCACCCCTCCCACGGCCGAGTGGCCGCGGGCCCCTTCCCTCTCCCCGGCGGGAGAGGGAGAGACGTTTTTAGCCAGCGTGACGATGGCTCGCACCAATTCGCTGCGATTTTCGCCAGATTGTGGCGTGTCTTGCGATCGAGGTTTTACTCGGACAGTTTAGCTATTCGGTGAAAAAACCTCGCTGCTCGAACATCTTCACCGCTGTGTAGCACTGTATTACTCAACTGGCACGCCAGATGCATTGATCGGGATGCCGCCCCACCGGGCGCCTCATACCAACATAAGGATGCCTGCCATGACCCCGATCTTCCTGAAGAGCCTCGTTGCCGTCGCTGCGCTGGCGATCAGCGTTCCGGCCTTCGCTGCACCTTCGACTTCGACGCAGAAGACGGTGCTCAAGTACGACGCCAAGACGCAGAAATATTGCATGGTCGAGCCGGCCGTGACCGGTTCGCGGATCGATCGGATGATCTGCAAGACGTCCGCCGAATGGTCTGCTGCCGGGCTGAACATGCCGAAGGCGGTGATGCTGGCGCAGAAGTGAGGCTGCACGGTTCGGTCGGAAGCGTGCGCGTGTCTCGACCGGACCGCCGCCGCGTCGGGCCCCCGCGTCAGGCCAGCGCGGACCCGCCGCGTGCCGCGTGGATCAGGTCGACGAGCTGCTTGTTGATCGACGCGCCATGAAGATGGAGGTGGACCGCGTCATACCCCTCACGCCGCAACCGCTGGCGCAGCGCGTTGACCGACTCGCACTCGCCCGAGCGTGCCAGTTCGAAAGCCCGTTCCACCGTGGTGATCTGTCCCGTCATCGCTTCGCCCTACGCGCAATCGCCGCACGCGGCGAGCGCTCATTCGTACCACGGGCAAGTCGCTAGAAACCCGCCATTATTTCTCTAATGTAGATCAAGATTCGTCCGGAGCAACTGCGCTAGGCAGGGAATTATGTTCTATATTTGTTCTGGCATCGCGTGTATCGTCTGCCGATGAAGACCACTCGACCAGTTCGCGGGGCGACGCGCAACGACGAGAGCCGGCGGTTCAACCTGCCGCAGACCGAGGCTGACGGCGACTGGCTCGACATGCGCGAGGGGATCGACGGGATCGCACCCAAGCTGCGCACGACGGTGACGGTCGAGACGCCGCGGACGATCATCAGCCGCAACGCATCGCCCGACGTGCCGTTCGACCGCTCGATCAATCCGTATCGGGGGTGCGAGCATGGCTGCATCTATTGTTTCGCACGGCCGAGCCATGCGTTTCACGACCTGTCGCCCGGGCTCGATTTCGAGAGCAAGCTGTTCGCGAAGCCTTCCGCCGCGGCGTTGTTGCGCGCCGAATTGTCGAAGCCGGGCTATGCGGTCGCGCCGATGGCGCTGGGGACGAACACCGACCCGTACCAGCCGATCGAGACCGACTGGCGGATCACGCGCGGGATCATCGCGGTGCTCAGCGAGACGGATCATCCGCTGACGATCACGACCAAGTCGGACCGCGTGGTGCGCGATCTCGACCTGCTGGCGCCGATGGCGGCAAAGGGACTGGCGGCGGTGGCGATGTCGATCACGTCGCTCGATCCCAAAGTGGCATCGACCGTCGAGCCGCGCGCGCCGCATCCCGAGCGGCGGCTGGCGGCGGTGCGGAAGCTCGCCGATGCGGGGGTGCCGGTGTATGTTTCGATCGCGCCGGTGATCCCGGCGATCACGGATCACGAGATCGAGCATTTGATCGCGCGGGCGGCGGAGGCCGGGGCGACGCGGGCCTTCTTCATCCCGGTCAGGTTGCCGCATGAGGTGGCGCCGCTGTTCCGGGCCTGGCTCGACGAGCATTTTCCGGACCGCGCGGGGAAGGTGATGGCGACGATCGCGTCGCTGCGCGGGGGCAAGGATAACGATCCGAACTTCTTCACGCGGATGCAGGGGCAAGGGCCTTGGGCGGACTTGCTGGGGACGCGGTTCAGGATCGCGTGTGCGAAGCATGGGTTGAACCGCGAGCGAGTTGCGTTGCGGAGCGACCTGTTCCGCGCGCCGAGGGGGCCTCAAGGGGAGTTGTTTTGAGGGGGCTTGGTGGAGGCTTGGCGAGTGGCGCGGCGGATGACTCAGCCGGCGATCCGCGCCCTAGCCCATACGAATCACACCTGCCATCCTGCTCCCCTCCCTGAAAGGGAGGGGTTGGGGGTGGGTCGGCTTCC
>JAJNQF010000297.1 GCA_021154945.1 Sphingomonas sp. | reverse complement strand
GCACGCGGTCGGCGAGCGCGAAGCGGAGCGCGATGCGCTCGGTGACCGCAAACGCGTCGCGCTGCGAATCCGTGAACGGACGCCCGCCGATGCGGGCATATTTGGCCTCCAGTACATAGCCTTCGAATTCCGGCAGGTGATCCCGCCACAGGTTCATCGCGTCGATATCCCAGTCCGGCCGTGCCTGGCGGAAGCGGTCGATGAAGACCCGTGCGCCGGCTGCGGATTCCGAATCCGTGCGCGGCGAGCAGCTCAGGTGAAAGAGTTTGGGCATGGCCGGGCCCTGGTCATCCCAGCCCCCTGATAACCGCGTCGGCGCTGGTGACGACGGCGACGTTCTGCATGGCAAAATTGATCGAGGCGTTGTGCCAGTCGGCGTTCATGGTCGAGCAGCAGTCTTCCGGGACGATCATGAAGTAGCCCTTGTCGGCGCCGGTGCGGGCGGTGTGCTCGATCGACATATTGGTCCAGGCGCCGGTGTTGATGATCATGTCGCGGCCGGTCGCCTTGAGGATGGTCTCCAGCCGCGTGCCTTCCCAAGCGCTCATGCGCATTTTCTCGACGACGAAATCGCCGGCGCGCGGCTCCAGCCCCGGAACCGGAGCCGCGCCCCAGCTTCCGCGCACCATCGCGCCACTATCGACCAGTCCTTCGAACAGCGGCGCGTTGAGCGTGACGCCGGGCGCGCCCGGCTCGACGATGAACCAGACATGGATGATGGCGACGCCGCTCGTCCGTGCCGCCTCGGCGAGGCGGCGGACATTGTCGACCACCCGCTGCTGGCGTGCATGCGCAGGCGCGCCGGAATCGGCGAACGCGCCGCCCTCCATGATGACGTCGTTCTGCAGATCCTGAATGATCATCGCGCAGCGCCGGGGATCGAGTTGCATGTCGCCGCCGGCCAGCTGAGGTGTGGCGGGCGGGGTCGAGGCGGTACCGGGACCGGTCGCGGGCCGGCCGCTCATATAGGGTTCGTGGCGCGGGCCGGCCTTGACCGGGATCGCATAGACGGAATGAGTCGCGGTCAGATAGAGCGTGCGAAAATCCGCGCCGCCCCAGGCGAGATTGGCGACGAGTTCGGGAATGCGCACCTTGCCGAGCAGCTCGCCGGCTGGGGAGTAGACCCAGACTCCGCCGGGCGCCGTCACCCAGACGTTGCCGCGCTGGTCGCACTTCATGCCGTCGGGCAGGCCGGGCTCGAGCTCGGAACGAATACCGCTGGCGAAGACGCGGGCATTGGCGAGCGCGCCGTCGGCCTCGACGTCGAAGACGCGAATCAGCGCCTGCACGGTGTCGTTGACATAGAGCAGGCGCTCGTCGGGCGAGAAGCAGAGTCCGTTCGGCTGGTCGAACAGATGGCGGTCGACGACGAGCCTTGGCGGACCGCCGCCGGGTGGGACACGATAGACGCCCTGGAAGCCGAGCTGGCGCGGTCGCTCGACGCCGTAGACCGGCATGCGGCCATACCAGGGATCGCTGAAATAGATCGCGCCGCTGGAATGGATGCAGACGTCATTCGGGCTGTTGAGCTCCTGATTCTCGAAATGCGAGGCAATCACCTCGCGCCTTCCGTCGGCACGCTCGCGTATCAGGGACGAGGTGGCATGCTCGCAGACGATCAGGTTGAGTTCGGCGTCATAGGTCATGCCGTTGCATTTGTTCGACGGACGCTTGACCTCGACGACGCCGCGCCTGGCGTCCCATCGCCGGCGGACATCGCCCGGCATGTCGGAGAACAGCAGATAGTGATGGACCGGATGCCAGATCGGCCCTTCCGTGAAATCAAAGCCCGTGCCGACCTGGCCGACCGGCGCGTAAGGATCGATCAGGGTTTCGAATTCCGGGCGCAGCGTGACGTGCGTCATCGGTCCGTCCTTTTTTCGGCGCTCAGGCCGGGAACCAGTTGCGCTGCGGCAGGCTCTGCACCACCGGTCCCGGCACCTGGTCGTGCAGCCGGCCCACCACAACGCCGCCCTCGATCCTGGCCGGACGGTCGTGCACCGGGAGCAGATAGCGCGAGCTGCTCAGCAGTTTCTTGATGGCGGCTTTCTCCGCCCGCTTGCTGGTGCCGTGGTTGCCGGTCGTGCGCGGCTCGGCGTCCTGGATCTCGTTGAAGGGGGTGACGATCTGGTCGTTGAAGTCGTAGATCACGTCGCCGCAGATGGTGGCGATGCCGTCCGAAGTATGAACGTGGATGTTCATCGAGCCTTCGGTGTGGGCGTTGGCGGCGTCGCAATAGACGCCCGGCATCAGTTCGACCGGACCGGTCAATTCGAGATCGAGGAAGCGTAGCGCGCTTTTGGTATGCAAGCGGTCGATCAGATGCTTGATGTCGGGCGCCGGATATTGCGGATGCATCAGGCCGGAGACGGAATATTCCAGCTCCTTGCGGTTGAGCACGACCGTCGTGTTCATTGGGAACAGGTCGTCCTTGCCGGCGTGGTCGATGTGCAGATGGGTGTGGCAGACATAGCGGACGTCGCCCATCCGCACGCCATGGCGAGCGAGCTGGTTCTCGATCATGTTTTCGTGGAACTGCAGCCCGCGCATGCCCAGCGTTTCCATGATCTGGTTGGAGCGATAGCCGGTGTCGACCACGACGGGATAGGGGCCGCCGACGATCAGGAAGCCCAGCGTCAGGACGCGGCGGGTCCGGCCGCAATCGCGCCCGAGCACCAGAAAGCTCGATTCCAGTTCGATGTCCCCATAATCCAAGATCTTGATTTCAAGCGGCATGTGTCTCTCTCCCCAAAATTCTTATTCGCTCACGTTTCCAGCCGATAAACGCGCAGGGCGGTCGTTCGCAGAACGGCATCGCGCTGGTCCGCGCGAAGATGCGCTGTCGCGGCACGATAGGCGTCCACCAGTTCGCGATAACTGGTCCAGAGCTTTTCGATCGGAAAATTGGAGCCGAACAGGCAGCGGTCGGCGCCGAAGATCGTCACCGTCTCCGAGAGGACATCGGATATATGCGCAGGATCGTTGCGGTGGATGAAGGTGCCGAGGCCGGAAAGTTTCGAGACGACATTCGGACAGGCCGCAAGCCGCACCATTCCGTCGCGCCAGGCGGCTCGGCCGTGCGACGAG
>JAJNQF010000213.1 GCA_021154945.1 Sphingomonas sp. | reverse complement strand
GGTCGACATCGCCGACGGGGCCGCACTTTGGACCAAGCCGAAGTCCGAGATCAGCACGGAGGACTATGCCGATTTCTACCGCAGCGTCTCCGGCCAGTTCGACGAGCCCGCAATGACGCTCCACTACCGCGCGGAGGGACTGCACGAATATTCGGTGCTCGCCTATGTGCCGGGCGCCAAGCCGTTCGACCTGTTCGATCCCGACCGCAACGGCCGCATGAAGCTGTACGTGAAGCGGGTCTTCATCACCGACGACGCCGAAGTCCTGCCGCGCTATCTCCGCTTCATGCGCGGGTTGGTCGATTCGTCCGACTTGCCGCTGAACGTCTCGCGCGAGATGATCCAGGAGAGCCCGATGCTCGCCGCGATCCGCAAGGGCGTGACCGGCCGCGTGCTGGCCGAACTCGGCAAGCTCGCGACGCGCGATGCCGATGCGTACGCCAAGATCTGGGAGAATTTCGGCGCGGTCCTGAAAGAGGGATTGTACGAGGATTTCGAACGGCGCGACGCGCTGCTCAAGCTCGCGCGCTTCAAGACCACGACCTCGGGCGGCGCGTGGCGCTCGGTGGCGGACTATGTCGCGGCGATGAAGGACAACCAGACCGCGATCTACTATGCGGTCGGCACCGATCTCGACCGCCTCGAAGCCTCGCCGCAGCTCGAAGGGTTCCGCGCCCGCGGGATCGAGGTGTTGCTGCTGCCGGACTCGGTCGACGGGTTCTGGGTGACGGCGGGCATCGATTGCGATGGCAAGCCGTTCAAATCGGTCACGCAGGGCGCCGCCGATCTGAGCCTGATCCCGCTGGTCGACGGTGCCGAAGTACCGACTACCGACACCACCCCCGAAGTCGCGGACTTCATCGCGTTCGTGAAGACCACGCTGGCCGACGCCGTGTCCGAGGTGCGCGCGTCGGAGCGCCTCACCGACAGCGCGGTCTGCCTAGTCGCGGCGGATAGCGGCATGGACCGGCAGCTCGAACGCATCCTCGCCATGAGCGGCCAGGCCATGCCCGCCGCCAAGCCGGTGCTGGAGATCAACCCGCGCTCGGCCCTGATCGCCAAGCTCGCCGCGCTCGGCGAGGACGAGACGGCACTGCGCGAGGATGCCGCGCACCTGCTATTCGACGAGGCACAGATCGCCGACGGCGAGCGCCCGCTCGACGCCCGCGCCTTCTCCGCCCGCCTCTCGCGCCTGTTCACCCGCGCGTTGGGGTAAGCGTCGTCGACCACGGTTTCGCGGATTTGCGGAACCGTGGTCCAGCGACTAGTCCGCTCCAAAGACTCAGGAGCAGGATATGTCGCCCATTCTAGACCGCCGCCAGATGCTGACCGGCGGCGCGGCCATCGCAGGCCTGTCGCTCGGCTCGACCGCGGCGTTCGCGCAGAACGACCGGATCGAAAGCCTGATTGCGAAGATGACGCCGGCCGAGAAAGCCGGCCAGCTCAGCTGTTTCTCCGACCAGATCCGGCCGATCGGCGTGCCGTTCAATCCCGGCCTCGCGACCGGCGGTGCGGCCGAGCAGATCGCGCGGATCAAGACCGGGCAGATCGGCATGCTGTTCAACGGCGTCGGCTACGCAGGCGCCAAGGCCGCGCAGGATGCGGCGATGGCCACCCGGCTCAAGATCCCGCTGATCTTCGCGGGCGACGTCATCCACGGCCTGCGCACGGCATACCCGCTGCCGATCGCCGAAGCCTGTGCGTTCGATCCCGACCTTGCGATGCGCACCGCGCGCGCCGCGGCGTTGGAAACCACCGCGCTCGGTATCCACTGGACCTTCGCGCCGATGGTCGACGTCGCGCGCGACCAGCGCTGGGGCCGCGTCGCCGAAGGATCGGGGGAAGATCCGTATCTCGGCATTCAGTTGGCGAAAGCGCGCGTTCGCGGTTTCCAGGGCGACGACCTGCGCGATCCGACGCGCATGGCCGCGTGCGCCAAGCATTTCGCGGCCTATGGCGCAGTCTCGGGCGGGCAGGATTACAATTTCACCGAGATTTCGCCCGCCACGCTGCACGAGGTCCATCTCGCACCGTTCAAGGCCGCGGTCGACGCAGGTGTTGCGACTTTGATGAGCGCGTTCAACGACATCGACGGCGTTCCTTCCAGCGGGAATCACTGGCTGATGACCGATCTCCTGCGCGGCGAATGGCGGTTCCGCGGGATGGTCGTCGGCGACTACACCGCGGACGAGGAACTGATCGCGCATGGCTATGCCAAGGACGGTCGCGACGCCGCGAAGAAGGCGTTCATGGCCGGCATGGACATGGCCATGCAGTCGAACCTGTTCAATCTGTGGCTGCCCGACCTCGTCGAGAAGGGCGAGGTCCCGCTCGCGCGACTGGACGAAGGCGTCCGCCGCGTGCTGCATCTAAAGGACGCGATCGGGCTGTTCGACAACCCCTATCGCTCGATCAGCCAGAAGGCGGAACGCACCAGCGTCTCGACACCCGCGATGCTGAAGCTCAGCCGCGAGGCCGGCGCGCGTTCGATCGTGCTGCTAAAGAACGACGGCAACCTGTTGCCGTTGAAGAAGAACCCCGGCCGGATCGCGCTGATCGGGCCGTTCGCGGAGGACCGCAAGAACGTCGTCGGCACCTGGGCGTTCATGGCCGACGAGAAGCTCAATGTCTCGGTCGCGCAAGGCCTGCGCGCGCGTGGGCTGACCGTCACGACGGCGCCGGGGTCGGAGATCGAAGCCCCCCTGCCCGGCGGGATCGCTGCCGCCGTCGCCGCTGCGCAAAGCGCGGACATCGTCCTGCTCGCGGTCGGCGAATCGCAACTCATGTCGGGCGAGGCGCAGTCCCGTAGCGAGATCACCATCCCCGCCCCGCAGATGGCTCTCGCCGAGGCCGTCGTGGCGACGGGCAAACCGGTCGTCGTCCTGCTCCGCCACGGCCGTGCGCTGGCGCTCCACGGCGCGGTCAAGGATGCGCCTGCGATCGTCGCGACGTGGTTCCTCGGGTCCGAGAGTGGCAACGCGATCGCCGACGTCCTGTTCGGCGACGTCAATCCGTCCGCCAAGCTGTCCGCCAGTTTCCCCAACGAAAGCGGCCAGGAACCCTATTTCTACAACCACAAGAACACCGGCCGCCCGGCACCGGATACGGGCAGCCAGGAATACAAGTCGCGCTACCGCGAGACCAAGAACGAGGCGCTCTACCCGTTCGGTCACGGCCTGAGCTATACCAGGTTCGCGGTTTCCAACGTCGTCGTACCGGCGCGGATGACCGACACGCTCGCCGTCACCGCCACCGTCACCAACACCGGTGCGCGAGCCGGCGACGAAGTGGTCCAACTCTACATCCACGACCGCGTCGCCAGCCGGACCCGCCCGGTCCGCGAACTGAAGGGCTTTGCGCGCGTCTCGCTGGCGCCCGGCGCATCGAAGCGCGTGACGTTGACCCTGAAGCGCGAAGACCTCCGCTTCTGGGGCGATGGCGATTGGGTCGTAGAGCCGGGGATGTTCGATCTCTGGGTCGCGACCAGTTCGATCGACGGCGAGAAACAAAGCTTCGAACTCGTTTGATGCCTGTTCTGCCGCGAAGGCGGGAACCCAGTATGGGTCCCGTCTTGGCCAGCCAACACCGCTACATCCGCACGACCCGGTTTCCGATCCGCTCGGCCTCCTCCGGGTCGTGCGTGACCATCAGAATCGGCAGGCGCATGACGTCGCGGACATGCTCGATCGCCAGCATGATCTCTTCGCGCCGCGCCCGATCGAGCGACGACAACGGCTCGTCGAGCAGCAGGAAGCGCGGCCGGCTGAGCAGTGCACGGCCGATCGCCACCCGCTGCGCCTCACCACCCGACAGCGTACGCGGCCAGCGATCGAGCAGATGGCCGATGCCGAGAAAGCCGATGATGTCCTCGAACCGTTCCGCCCCGCCGCGGACGCCGTAGAGCAGGTTCGCGCGGACGCGCATGTGCGGGAACAACCGCGCCTCCTGAAACACATAACCCGCGCGGCGACGTTCGGGAGGGACGTCGATCCCGTCGCCGAACAGCGTCTCGCCGTCGATCGCGATCCGCCCGCGATCGGGCCGCAGCAGCCCGGCGACCATATTTAGGACGCTCGACTTGCCCACCCCCGATGGACCGAACAGCACGGTCGCGCCCTCGCCTGC
>JAJNQF010000211.1 GCA_021154945.1 Sphingomonas sp. | reverse complement strand
ATGTCATGCAACCCGGCGATAGGCGGGCTGGGCAAGGGCCATATGGTCCGCGAAGTCGACGCCTTCGACGGACTGATCGGGCGCGCTGCGGATGCGGCCGCGATCCACTACCGGATGCTCAATCGCAGCAAGGGCTCGGCGGTGCAGGGCCCTCGCATCCAGGCAGACCGTCGGCTCTATTCGGGTGCAATCCAGACGATGCTGGCCGCGACCGAAGGGCTCGCGATCGTCGAAGGTGAAGCGACTGCGCTGCATTTCGACGGCGATCGGGTAGCTGGCGTCGTGCTCGCGGATGGCTCGATCGTCGCAGCCCGCGCAGTCGTGCTGGCAACCGGTACGTTTCTCGGCGGCCGCATCTTCCGCGGTGATGATCGCGAGGAAGGTGGCCGGATTGGCGAGCGTGCGGCCAAGCCATTGGCCGACCAGCTCCGCGCGCGGGACCTGCCGATGGCGCGACTGAAGACCGGTACGCCGCCGCGTCTCGATGGCCGCACGATCGATTGGGGCGCGTTGGCCGAGCAGTCGTCGGACCTCGATCCGTGGACGATGTCGCCGATGACCCGCGCGCGTCCGCTCCCGCAGATCGCTTGTGCCATCACGCGCACGACCGACCGAACGCATGCTATCATCCGCGAGGCGTTCCACCGGTCGCCGCTGTTTACCGGAGCGATCGAGGCAGCCGGCCCGCGCTATTGTCCGTCGATCGAGGACAAGGTTCACCGCTTCGGCGACCGCGACGGGCATCAGGTGTTCCTCGAACCCGAGGGGCTCGACGACGCGACGGTCTATCCCAACGGCCTGTCGACCTCGCTCCCGGTCGAGGTCCAGTCGGCAATGCTCGCAAGCATTCCCGGGCTCGAACGCGTGCACATCACGATGCCGGGCTATGCGGTCGAATATGATTATATCGACCCGCGCGCGCTCGACACGCGGCTTGCGCTCGGCGCGATCGACGGCGTGTTCTGCGCCGGCCAGATCAACGGCACGACCGGCTATGAGGAAGCGGCAGGGCAGGGGCTCGTCGCCGGGCTCAACGCCGCGGCGTATGCGTGCGACCTCGCTCCCGTCATTCTCGATCGCGCGTCCAGTTATCTCGGCGTGATGATCGACGATCTCACGCTGCAAGGCGTGACTGAGCCCTATCGGATGTTGACAGCGCGCGCCGAGTTTCGCCTGTCGCTGCGTGCCGACAATGCAGAGACGCGGCTGGGTGGCATCGGCGAAGCGGCCGGATGTCTTGGACCGGAACGGCTCGCGCATCAGCATGCGCTGGCCGAAAACCGTGCCCGGTTCCGCGCGTCGCTCGACGGCGAACGCACCGCGACCGAGGTGGCTGATCAGGGTGTCGCCATCGGTCGCGATGGCGCGCGCCGGACGGCTTTCGACTGGCTCCGGTTCGAGGGCGTGACGCTCGCGCATGTCGCGCCGGACGCTGCGATCGGGATCCCGACGGCGGTTGTTGACGAAGTGTTAGAGGACGCGCGCTACGCCCCATATATCGAACGCCAGGCGCAGGAGGTTGCGCGCCTGCGTGCCGACGAGGCGATCCGCTTACCCGAGGACCTGGCCTATGAACGCATACCCGGCCTGTCGAACGAGATGATCGATCGCCTGACGACCGCGCGACCGACGTCGCTAGCGGCGGCTGCGCGCGTACGGGGGATCACCCCGGCCGCGCTGTCGGCGGTATTACTGCATACGAAACGAGTGCCAGCATGACCGAAGACGACGCACAGGCCTGGGTCACCGATCTGTTCGGGGCGGAAGCGACCGAGCGTCTGTCGGCGTTCGTCGCGATGGTGGTTGAGGAAGCGCCGCACCAGAATTTGATCGCGCCGTCGACGATCCCGACGATCTGGGACCGCCACGTGGTCGACTCGCTTCAGCTCGTTGCACTTGCCGGAGCGGATACGTCGGCGAGGCGCTGGCTCGATATCGGTACCGGCGGGGGCTTTCCCGGGATGGTCGTTGCGCTGGTTCGCGAGGGGCCGGTCGATCTGGTCGAGCCCCGACGGCGGCGTGCTGACTTCCTACAGCTCTGCGTCGCGCGTCTCGGTCTCGGCGAACAGGTCCGCGTTCACGCCTCCAAGGTCGAAAATGCAAGCGCGGACGCGGCGATCATTTCGGCCCGCGCGGTCGCCTCGTTGCAAAACCTTTTGCGTGGCGCCGCGCACTGCGCCACAACGGAGACGCGGTGGTTGCTTCCTCGGGGGCGTTTCGACGAGGAGGAGCTCGCCGCGCTCAAGCAGCATTGGCGGTTTATGTTCCACGTGGAACAAAGCGTCACGAACCCGGAGTCGTCGATCGTGGTTCTGGATCGGGTAAGCGCGCGATGATCACCATCGCGGTCGCCAATCAAAAGGGCGGGGTGGGCAAGACCACCAGCGCCATCAATCTCGCAACCGCGCTCGCCGCGACGGGGATGCGCGTACTGCTGGTCGATCTCGATCCGCAGGGCAATGCGTCGACCGGACTCGGCATCGGTCATTCGCAGCGCGAGCGGTCGAGCTACGACGTGCTGGTTGGCGAAACCTCGATCGCAGAAGCGGTTGTGCATACGCGCGTGCCTCGGCTCGATATCGTACCAGCGACCGTCGATCTTTCGGGCGCGGAGATCGAGCTGGTCGATTTCGACGCACGCACGCATCGACTCGATCGGGCGGTGAAGGCGGCGCAGGGGCCGTGGGATATCGCGCTGATCGATTGCCCACCGTCGCTCGGATTGCTGACGATCAATGCGATGGTCGCGGCGGATTCGCTGCTGGTACCGCTGCAATGCGAGTTTTTCGCGCTCGAAGGGTTGTCGCAGTTGCTCAGCACGGTCGAGCGTATCCGCCAGCGGTTCAATCCGGGGCTATCCATTCTGGGGGTTGCGCTGACGATGTTCGATCGGCGAAACCGGCTGACCGATCAGGTCTCGGCGGACGTTCGCGCTGTTCTGGGTAAGGTCGTGTTCGAGACGGTGATCCCGCGCAACGTGCGGCTCTCGGAAGCGCCGAGCCACGGGCTCCCCGCGCTGATCTACGACCATCGCTGCTCCGGATCGCAGGCATATATTGCACTGGCGCGTGAATTGATCGGCCGGCTTCCAGCAACCGCGCAGGCCGCGGCATGAGCGACGGTAACAAACGTGGTCGGCCGGGGCTGGGCAGGGGCCTCAACGCGCTGCTCGGCGAGATGGCGCGCGAGACGCCGGTCTCGGGCGATGGTGCAGCGCAGCAATCGTCAGGCGTCCGCATGCTCCCGGTCAGTTCGCTGTCGCCGCATCCCGATCAGCCGCGCCGCCACTTCGACGAGGCGATGCTCGACGAGCTGGCGGCATCGATCGCGTCGCGCGGGTTGATCCAGCCGATCGTCGTCCGTCCGCACGGGCATGACTATCAGATCGTTGCGGGCGAGCGGCGCTGGCGTGCCGCCCAGCGCGCGCGGCTGCACGAGGTGCCGGTCGTCGTCCGCGACTTCGACGATGCGGAGACGCTCGAGATCGCGCTGATCGAGAATATCCAGCGCGAGGACCTCAACGCGATCGAAGAGGCGCAGGCGTATCAGCGGCTGGCTGGCGAATATGGCCACACGCAGGAGGTGCTCGCCAAGATCGTCCACAAGTCGCGCAGTCATGTCGCGAACTTGTTGCGGTTGCTGGAGCTGCCGGCGCAGGTGCAGTCGCAGGTGGTCGATGGATCCCTGTCGATGGGGCATGCGCGGGCTTTGCTGGGTTCACCCGACGTGGAGTCGCTCGCGGACCAGGTCGTGTCGCGTGGACTGTCGGTGCGCGAGACGGAGAAGCTGGCGCGGGATGCCAAGCCCGGGCGGAGCCGTAGCGGTAAGCCAGCCGAGCCTCGGATTCCGGACGCGGATATTGCAGCTTTGGAGCGGCAACTGGCGGATCTGCTGGGGTTGCAGGTTAGGGTAGCGCATACCGAGACTGGGGGCACGCTGACTCTCAGTTATTCGACGTTGGATCAGCTCGATATGGTGTGCCAGCGGCTGACGGGTGGGGCGATCTGAGCCTCGCTGATCCCAAACCCGTTCGTCCTGAGTAGCCATCGAGTAGCGGCATCGCCGCGTATCGAAATGGCGTATCGAAGGACAGGTTGGTGCGCGGAACCCATGCTTCGATACGAGCCCTCGATACGCCGCTGACGCAGCTACTCGGTCTCTACTCAGCACGAACGGGGGTAGGGGAAAGCGTGCGGGCTAGTTGCGCCGGGCGATTGCCTGGGACAACGCCACAACGGCCGCTTCCGCGACTACCCCCCCGGCATTGCCTGACGCCATGATAGCCCGCTCGGCGGTGCGGACGCGCTGGATCGCGGTGGCCAGCATCACCGGCGACCAGCGGCGCAAAGACCGCGCGGTGCTCGCCTCTTCCTTGAAGAATACGCGGTGGCGTTTCATGACTGTGTCGACCGCTTCCCCCCGGTCGATCTCGCCGCGCATGTCGGCCAGCGCAATCAAGCGGCGGACGAGTTGGCGGAGCCAAGGGATCGGCGACGTGCCCGCCTCTTCGAGTACCGCCAGTTCGGCGCCGAGATCGTCGACCCGGCCTTCGATCACGGCATCGATCGCGCGGCTCATCTCCGCATCGCCTAGGTCCGCGCCGATCGCATCGAGCGCATGGTGATCGAGGTCCGCGGGGCGATCGGGCGCCGCGTCGAGATACAGCGCGAGCTTCTCGATCTCTCGGGTGATTACGGCGCGGTCGCCACCGGTCGTATCGACGAGGCGTCGCGCGACGCCGGGGGCAGGACGGAGGCCGTTCTCGCCTGCGATCGTCGTCGCTAGGCGTTCGGCGTCCTGCGCGGTCGGGGCGTAGCAGGCGAACGCCATCGCGCGCGGGGAGTCGATCGCGAGTTTGACGATTTTCGCGGTGGATTTGACAGTCGGGGCAATCGCGACGACCGGGTTGCCGACGCGCTCGGCCGCGAGCAGGTTGGTGAAGGCCTCCAGGCTTTCCTCGCCCGCCGAAGCGACGCTTACGAACCGAGCGCCTGCGAACAGCGACAGCGAGGCCGCCTCGTCGGTCAGCCGGCCCGGATCGCTCTTAAGTGTGGAGCCGTCGAGATCGACGCGTTCGGCATCCGCCCCCATTGCCTTGGCGAGCACGCGGGCAAGATCACTTGCACCGGCCTCGTCGGGGCCGTGGAGCAGGTACAGGCGGATGTCGCCGCTCGGTTTGGCCAGCGCACCGCGGATCTGGCCGGCGCTGGCCTTCACTTGGCGGGCGTGGTGGCCTGCGCCGCCGCGACCGCAGGCGTATTCCGCGCATACAGCGCAATACGCGCGACGATCTGGTCGGCGACGATCTGCGACAGGCGTTCGAGCGCGGTGTTCTCGGCCGCGATCGTCGCATATTCCGAGCGAACGACGTCGATGCCGGCGTCGGAGCCAGCAGTCGCGTCGAGCAGTACCGAGCCGTCGCCGATCCGTACGAGCTGATAGCGCGCGCGCAGAGTCCGGCGTTCGCGCGAGACGCTGTCGTCGGTGCGGACGCCGAGGCCGCTGATCTGGTCGTCGAGGCGGATGTCGATCCGGTAGAGTGCGGGCGCACCGTTCGACGGCAGGCGGTCGCGCAGGGCGGTGGCCATCAGCCAGCCGTTCTTGCCCGCGATCGGCGCGATCTCGACTTGGCCGAGCGCCCCTGCGACCGGACCGCTGCTGCCGCCCGCATAGAGCGGGTGCAGGCCGCAACCGGACAGCGTTACCGATAGCACGAGTGCACCGGCGAGGATCGCTAGGCGCTTCATGCGACGATGTTCACGAGACGGTCGGGCACGACGATCACCTTCCGGGGCGGCTTGCCCTCGAGCAGGCGGACGATCTTCTCGGAGGCGAGCGCGGCGGCTTCGACCTCGTCCTTCGGTGCGCCCTTGGCGAAGACGAGCGTGTCGCGGAGCTTGCCGTTGACCTGCACCGCGATCGTGACCTCGTCGTCGATCAGCATCGCCGGGTCGACGATCGGCCAGGCGGCGTCGGCGATCAGGCCGTCATTGCCGGCGGTCGCCCAGGCTTCCTCGGCGACGTGCGGGACCATCGGGCTGACGAGCAGGAGCAACGTCCGCACCGCCTGATCGCGGTCGGCGGAGGGCGGTGCCTTCTCGATCGCCGTGCACAAGGAATAGAGCCGCGCGACCGCCTTGTTGAACTGCAAGGCGTTGATATCGCTCTCGATACCGACGGTCGTGCGATGGCAGAGTTTCCGCAGTGCGATGTCGTCGCCCTCGGCCTTGGCGGCATCGTCGGACTCGATCAGACGCCAGAGACGCTGGACGAAACGCCACGCGCCTTCGATGCCGGATTCGCTCCAGGGTAGATCGCGCTCGGGCGGCGAGTCGGAGAGCACGAACCAGCGCACCGCGTCGGCGCCATACTGGTCGACGATCGGCTCGGGATCGACGGTGTTCTTCTTCGACTTCGACATCTTCGTCACGCGACCGACCGTCACCGGGCCGCCAGTCGCGATCTCGATATACCCTGCATCGGTCTTGCGGACCTCGTCGGGAGACAGCCACTTCGTCTTCACCGGTGCGTCGCTCGAATCGTCGTCGTCGGTGTCGGCCTCCGGCTGCGCGTCGCCGGCGTCGCCTCGGCTATAGGTCTCGTGCGTGACCATGCCTTGGGTGAACAGCCCGGCGAACGGCTCGGCGATGTCGAGCATGCCGATATGCTTCAGCGCGCGCGTCCAGAAGCGGGCGTAGAGCAGGTGCAGGATCGCATGCTCGACGCCGCCGATATACTGGTTGACCGGCAGCCACTTCTCCGCGCCCGTCCGGTCGAACGGCTTGGCGTCCGGCTGGCTGGCGAAGCGGATAAAATACCACGACGAATCGACGAACGTGTCGAGCGTATCGGTCTCGCGCCGCGCGTCCGCGCCGCAGGACGGGCAGGGGACGTGCTTCCAGGTCGGATGGCGATCGAGCGGGTTGCCGGGGATGTCGAACGAGACGTCCTCGGGCAGCACGATCGGCAGCTGGTCCTTGGGCACCGGCACCGCGCCGCACGCGTCGCAGTGGATGATCGGGATCGGCGTGCCCCAGTAACGCTGGCGGCTGACGCCCCAGTCGCGCAGGCGGAACACGGTGGTGCCCTTGCCCCAGCCTTCGCCCTCGGCACGTTCGATCACGACGCGCTTGGCGTCCTCGATGTCCATGCCGTCGAGGAAGTGTGAGTTCACGATGGTGCCGGCGCCGGTCCAGGCGGTGTCGCCGACGAACACCGGCGCCTCGTCATCGCCTTCGCTGACGACGCGTTTGACGGGCAAATCGTATTTGCGCGCGAAATCGAGATCGCGCTGGTCATGCGCGGGCACGCCGAACACCGCGCCGGTGCCGTATTCCATCAGCACGAAGTTGGCGATGTAGACGGGGAGTTGCCACGTCTTATCGAGCGGATGCACCGCGCGGAGGCCGGTGTCGAAGCCGAGCTTTTCCTGCGTGTCGAGTTCCGCTGCGGTGGTGCCGCCGCGCTTGCAGAGTTCGATGAAGGCCGCTGCTTCGGGGTTCGTCGCGGCAATGGCGCGCGCGATCGGGTGATCGGCGGCGACCGCGACGAAGCTGGAGCCGAACATCGTATCGGGGCGCGTCGTGAACACCTCGACGCTCTCTATTCCTCTTCCGCTTGCGGGAGGGGTTAGGGGAGGGGCTGAGCCTTCCTCGGACGGCGCGTTCGCGGATATTTCGGTCCCTCCCCCGACCCCTCCCGCAAGCGGGAAGGGGGCAGTGAGTTGGAACTTGAACTGCAGGCCCTGGCTGCGGCCGATCCAGTTTTCCTGCATCAGCTTGACCTTGTCCGGCCAATGCTCGAGCGCGCCGAGCCCGTCGACCAGCTCGTCGGCGAAATCGGTGATTTTCAGGAACCACTGCGACAGCTTCCGCCGTTCGACCAGCGCGCCTGAGCGCCAGCCGCGACCGTCGATCACCTGCTCGTTGGCGAGAACGGTCATGTCGACCGGATCCCAGTTGACCGCCGATTCCTTGCGGTAGACGAGCCCAGCCGCGAACAGGTCGAGGAACAGCGCCTGCTCGTGCCCGTAATATTCGGGCTCGCAGGTCGCGAGTTCGCGCGTCCAATCGAGCGCGAAGCCCAAGCGCTTCAGCTGCGCCTTCATCGTCGCTATGTTGGCGCGCGTCCAGTTGCCCGGATGCACGCCCTTTTCCATCGCCGCATTCTCTGCTGGCATGCCGAACGCGTCCCAGCCCATCGGATGGAGCACTTCCATGCCCTTCATCCGACGGAACCGCGCGAGCACGTCGCCCATCGTATAGTTCCGGACATGCCCCATGTGGATGCGCCCCGACGGATAGGGGAACATCTCGAGCACGTACGAACGCGGCTTGGTCGACAGGTCATCCGCGGCGAACGTCTTGCGCTCGTCCCAGACCTTCTGCCACGCCGCGTCCGCCTTCAACGCATTGAAACGCGACGCCATTATTGTGTCCTCAGCCCGCGATCGAGGCGCGGCGCAGGTCGCGGGCCTTGGTCAGGATGATGTCCTCGAGCTTCTGCGTGGTCGCGGCCTGGACCGGCGACGACACCCACTGGCCGTTGCGGTTGACTTCGCGGAGCGCGGCGACGCGCAGCGCATCGGCACGCAGATCCTGATCGAGGATCGACACGGTCACCTTCATGCGCTCGGTCGGGGTCTGCGGGTTGGTGTACCAGTCGGTCACGATCACGCCGCCGTTGGAATCAGTCTGGAGCAGCGGCATGAAGCCGAGCGTGTCGAGGCTCGCGCGCCACAGATAGCTGTTCACGCCGATCGTCGTGATCTTCGACGCGGCGAGATCCGCCTGAGGACGAGCGGAACCGCCGCCGCAAGCGACGAGAGGCAGGGCAAACAGCACGACTGCGATACGCGAGCGGCGGAACATGGGCATCATCCTGGCAAGAAAATCTGCCTCATGCTCTACAGGCCAGCCCGCGCGCCCGCAAGCAGACGCCCGCATGTGCGAACGGTGCCGCGCCGGGCAGGCGATTCGCGTTCGGATACGTCCGATTCGGTAGCGCTATCGCGGCGATATGTGTGCTGATTGCAACACTGTCCGACAATTCGGCGACGAAGAGGCAAATACGCCGGTTCTGCGGCCTTTGCTCTGGATCAATTCATGTTAGATGCTGTTTAACAGGATCCGATTACGGGATTCGAAGGACAGATTCGTTGTGATGACGCGTGGGGGAATATTCGGGGTGGTTGCCGGGGCGCTTGTCGCCACCGCCGCAATCGTCGCGCCCGCGTTCGGTGCCAGCGAACAGTCCGCGCGCATCGCCAAGCACAACGTCGCTTCTGTTCGCGGCATCGGGTCGTTCACCCCCGCCGCCGCCGATCCCCGCCTTGCCGCGATGTTCGCGCGCGGTGGCTTCGACGCCGGCAGCTTCCGCTTCACGCCCGCCGAGACCCGGCAGGACAACCGTGCGGTAACCGTCGCGGTCCGTGCGCAGACCAACCGCGGCATCGCGAACACGGCCAGCCTCGCATCGACGACGCCGACCGTCGGCATCGCGCCGATCGCGTACAACCTCGGCATGTCGGTCGGCTGGAAGCGGTTCGCGATTTCGGGCGACGTGAACAAGCTTGATCTGGGTGGCCTGCCGGGCAGCCGCCAGGCGGCCGACCTGGCAATCAGCTACAGCGCCAAGCGTTTCAGCGGCACCGTCAAGGCTGCCGCGGATCGTCCGCTGGCAAACACCTCGAACCTGATCGAGGAAACGCCGAGCTATTCGGTCGATCTCGGCGGCTCCTACTCGCTGACGCGTAACCTGGCGGTGACGGCGGGCGTCCGGTATCGCTCGGACCGCGAGCGTTTCGTCAAGGTCGACGACGATCGCCGGGATAGCCAAGCCGTATATCTGGGAACCGCCTTCCGCTTCTGACCGACCGAGTAGCGGCGGTTCGTCGTAGTGCTCGACCGGATTTCGCCATTTGTGGGTGAAACCCAAACCCTCGCCCATCGCCGCCTCCGGCGTCTCTCCGCATCACCTCCACCCCGTCACCCCAGCGAAAGCTGGGGTATCCCTCGATACAGGTGAAGCGTGCCACACGATGAGATCCCAGCTTTCGCTGGGATGACGGGCGGGGTGGGCAGCGTGGTGCCGGAAATTTGCTGGCACCTTCGGGTCGAGCAGCTTTGCAGAGCGGGTGGTGAAGTTTAGCAGACCGCGAGCCAACCAGCCGCCAAGTCTAATAGGGCACCCAAACCTAGCGGACCCATGCGTCGATCGCCGCCCAGCCATGAAACCCGAACCGTCGGATCCGCCGCCAGCGCGACTCGTCCATCCCGCCCAGCGCAATCACCGGTATCCCAAGCCCGCGCCCGATCCGCATCGCCTGCGCTAGCCCAAGCCCGGACGCTCCCGCATGCGACCGCGTGGCATGAACCGGCGACACGAACAGCACATCTGCTCCCGCGCGCCGCCCCGCCAAGGCCTCCGCGCGATCGTGCGCCGGCCACGTCCTGATCCGCCACGTTGCTCGAGTCCGCACCCGCCCATGCACGCCATCCGCCGCGATCGACGACGCCCCGGCCACGACCACGACCAGTCCGCGTGCGAACGCGACTCGCTTTATCCGCCGCAGCATCGCCCGCCGCTCGCCTGCAGGCGTCGCATAATGGCGAAACACCACCCCGGATCCCGGTGGCACCCTGCGCAAAGCCGCCCACAATACGTCCCCCATCCGCTCATCGGTCATCAACCAGCGCTCGGGGATGGGCTTTCGGACCGTCACGCCGCTGCCTATAGCGCCCGGCATGACATCTGACGACACCACGCCGCTCGCGTCCATCCGCACCCGGATCGCCAAAGCCGCCGAGATCGCCGACCGCCGGGTGACCGACGTCACGCTGATCGCGGTCTCCAAGACGCACCCGGTCGCGGCGATCGAACCGCTGCTCGCCGAGGGCCAGCGCGTGTTCGGCGAGAACCGCGTCCAGGAAGCCGCGGAGAAGTGGCCGGCCTTGCGCGAGGAATATCCCGGCGTCGAACTGCACCTGATTGGCCAGCTCCAGTCGAACAAGGCCGCCGAGGCCGTCGCGCTGTTCGACTGCATCCACGCG
The DNA here is from genome assembly GCA_021154945.1 of Sphingomonas sp. Lineage (GTDB taxonomy): Bacteria > Pseudomonadota > Alphaproteobacteria > Sphingomonadales > Sphingomonadaceae > Sphingomonas. The sequence continues at coordinate 4,791 of JAJNQF010000211.1, read as the reverse complement.
GTCGACCGCCCGTCGCTGGTCGATGCACTGGCCAAGGCGATGACCGCGAGCGATCGCCGCCCGGACTGCTTCCTCCAGGTCAACATCGGCGACGAACCGCAAAAGGGCGGCTGCGCGATCGCCGACCTGCCCGCGCTGGTCGAGAAGGCGCGTGCCGCCGGACTGCCGATCGCCGGGCTGATGTGCCTGCCGCCTGCCGATATCGAACCGGCGCCGTATTTCGCGCTGTTGGCGAAACTCGCGCGCGATCACGGGCTGACCGGTCTGAGCATGGGCATGTCCGACGATTTCGAGACCGCGGTGACGATCGGCGCGACCCACGTCCGGATCGGTAGTGCGCTGTTCGGTGCGCGGGGGACGGGCGCATGAAGTTCGACGCACTGTTGTTCGACTTCGACGGCGTGCTGATCGACAGCGAAGCCGTCGGCAACCGCCACATCGCGGAGTGGCTTACCGCCGCCGGACATCCGACGACGGCCGACGAGTCGATGGCGAACTTCATGGGGCTCGCCGGGCCGCAGTTCATCGACGCGGTCGAGCGTTGGATCGACCGGCCACTGACCGATGACTTCTATGCGGCGCGCAAGGCCGAGGACGAGCGGGTGATGGCGGCGGGCGTCGACGCGATCGAGGGTGCGGTGGCGTTCGTCCGGTCGCTTCCCGCCGATTTGCCCAAGGCGATCGTCTCGTCGAGCCCGGTCAGCTGGATCGCGCGGCACCTGGAGCATATCGGCCTGCGCAACGCGTTCGGCGACCACCTCTACAGCGGCCGCGAACACGTGACGAACGGCAAGCCGGCGCCTGATCTGTACCTGTTCGGGGCGCGGCAGCTTGGGGTCGATATCGCGCGAACGGCGATTCTTGAGGACTCGCCTGTGGGTGCGACCGGGGCTGTGGCCTCGGGCGGCTACGTTATCGGCCTGTCGGCGGGGTCGCATTGCAATGCCGAGCACGGCGCGCGGTTGAAGGCGATCGGCGTCGATGCGCTGGCGGAGAGCTTCGACGACGTGGCGCGGCTGCTGGCTTAGACGCGGTCGACGTTCAGTCGTCCTACCCCAAAAAGGTGCAGGCTCCCCTCCCTGAAAGGGAGGGGCAGGGGGTGGGTAGGCCGGCTTTGGCCGCGACAGTACGGTGATACGGAAGCCTACCCACCCCCGACCCCTCCCTTTCAGGGAGGGGGGAAGTTGTGGACATTTCGATGCTGGCCCCTGCGCTGGCAGGTGGTAGTTAGCCCCGCTTCCGCCGCCAGATGGCGCCGATCCCCGCGACCAGGTCATACGGGATCGCCGCCGCCTCTCGCGTCCGCATCTTGAGCTGGTACCGTCGGCTGCCGCCATGCGGCACGTGGATCGCGCTCGCGGGCATGCCGAGCATCGCGAACAGCATGCGGATACGCGGCTGGTGATAGCCGTCGGTGCAGATCATGCACTGCGCATACTTCCCCGCACGCGCAAATGCGGTCGCAGCGACGACGCTCTGCAACGTATCCACGCTGGCTTCGTCGAGATGGATTCGCGACGGATCGACCGTTTCCGCCAGCACGCCGGCCATCACCGATGCCTCCGAAGGCCCATGCGTCCCCTTCGCGCCCGAGCAGAACAGGTCCGCATCGACGTACCGCGCCGCCGCCGCCGCCGCGAACGCGATGCGTCGCGCGAGCGTCGGGCTGGGGCTGCCATCGGGACGAACGGCAGCACCGAACACCACGATCAGGCGCCGGGAGGGTGGTGGCGAGGGCGGACTGTCGGTCAGAACTGATGCCCCGTACGATCGCGCTTGGTCGCGAGATACTGCGCGTTGTGCGGGTTCGAGGGCAGGAAATGCGGCACGCGCTCGATCACCGTCACGCCCGCCGCCTCCAGCCCCGCAACCTTGGCCGGATTGTTCGTCAGCAGGCGCACCTCGCGCTGCCCGAGCAAATTCAACATCCGCGCCGCCACCCCGAAATCGCGCGCGTCGACTGCAAAGCCAAGCCGCGTGTTCGCGTCGACCGTGTCGAATCCCTGGTCCTGCAACGCATAGGCGCGCAACTTGTTGACCAGCCCGATCCCGCGCCCCTCCTGCCGCAGATACAGCAGGATACCCCACCCGCTATGCTGGATCGCGTGGATCGCAGCGTGCAACTGCGGCCCGCAATCGCATTTGAGACTGCCGAGCACGTCGCCCGTCAGGCACTCGCTATGCAAGCGGACCAGCGGCGGCTGGCCGTTGGGCTGGCCGATCAGCAGCGCGATGTGCTCGTCCGCGCTTTCCGGTGATCGGAAGGCAACGATCTCCGCATCCTCGGCACCTTGGACCGGCAACCGCGCACGCGCCGCCAGCGTCAGGCGGTTGGCATCCTCATGCGCGTCGATATCGGCGTGCGTGATCGACACCTCGGGTTCACCGGTGCCGAGGAAGAACGCGGGTAACAGCCCGGCGATCCGCGCCAGCCGCAATGCCGCGGCGGCGGCGTCGGGATCGCCCAAAGCGATCGTATGGAACGGACCCTTCATCGGAGTCGCCAGGTCGAACTGCGGATCGGCCAGCGCGGTCGCCGCGGCGAAATCGATCCACGGCGCGCGATCGACCAGTACCGGCTCGGTCGGATCGGCCGCCGCAAGTTGGTTCGCCAGCTTCAACGTCGCCGCGCGCCCCGACGAGATCAGGACGCCGCCATTCCCGTCGGGGTCGAACGCCGCCAACCGGTCAGCATCCGCCGTCTCGACCGCCAGCAGCACCAGCCCGTCGATCGCGATCGGCCAGCCACGCCGCAACGCATCGACCGCACGCGCTGCTGCGCGCGGGTTCAAAACGCGAACTCGGTCATGATCGGGACGTGGTCGGACGGTTTCAGCCAGCTCCGGCAGCGTTCATAGACGTGATGCGACACCGCGGCTTCGGCGGCAGCACCGGTCGCCCACATATGATCGAGCCGACGACCGCGGTCCGACGCTTCCCAGTCCTTCGCGCGATAACTCCACCAGGTGAACAGTCGCGCGGGCGCAGGATGAAAGCGGCGGCCGAGATCGACCCAGTCGCCCGCCGCCTGCAACCGGCCGAGCGCCTCGACCTCGATCGGCGTGTGGCTGACGACGTCGAGCAACTGCTTGTGGCTCCACACGTCCGATTCGAGCGGCGCGATGTTGAAGTCGCCGACGAGAATGGTCGGGCCGGGGAGCGTTTCCGACCAAGTCGTCATGCGTTCGATGAAATCGAGCTTCTGGCCGAACTTCGGGTTCACTTCGCGGTCGGGCACGTCGCCGCCGGCCGGGACATAGACGTTCTCTAGGCGTACGCCGTTTTCGAGCCGTACGCCGATATGACGCGCCTCACTGTTCGCCTGCCAGTCGAACCGGTCGTCCTCGACCAAGGGCACGCGGCTGAGGATCGCGACGCCGTGGTGCATGCGCTGCCCGTGAAGCACGATATGCTCGTAGCCGAGCGCGCGGAACGCCTCCAACGGGAAGTCGCCGTCGATGACCTTGGTCTCCTGCAGGCACAGGATGTCGGGTTGCTCGTCACGCAGGAACTGCTCGACGATGGCGATCCGGAAACGGACCGAGTTGATGTTCCAGGAGACGATCTTCACGGCCGCGATGTAGCGTTGCGCGGGGATGGGGACAAGGAAGGGTGCGGCGAAGGGTGGGGCGCGACCGCAGCGCTTTATCCCGGGGAAGGAAACGCGATTATCGTGGGATCGACAATGGGTCCCAAACGCGCCGCTATTTCTCGTCGGCCGCTATTTCTCGTCGGTGGTCAGCTTCACCTTGTTCGGCAGCTTCTTGCCCTTGGTCCGGCGCGAGGGCAGCTGGACCGGGTTCTTCTTCTTCCACTGCGCAAACGTCATCGGGCCTTCGGGCGTTTCAATGATCGTGTCGTCGATCGAACTCATGCAAATTCCTCCGGCAAGCCCAACGCACAAGCGTAGCGAAAGGGGAACCCTCGAAGGGGTGGTTCATTCTATCGGGGAAAATGGTGCGGCCAAGAAGACTCGAACTTCCACGGGCTTTCGCCCACAACGACCTCAACGTTGCGCGTCTACCAGTTCCGCCATGGCCGCCCATGAAACATCACCGGGCGGACCCGGCATCTGGTAGGCGAGCGCCACTAGCAAGGGTTTGAACGCTACGCAACGGCCTTTGCGAAAAAGCGTTCGTCCGGTACCGGAAACGATGCCCCGCTTCCTTTTTTCGACCGATACCAGAGCCGAAACGCGGCGCGTTCTCGCGCTGGCGTGGCCGGTGATGCTGACCAGCCTCAACTGGACGATCCTGCACGTCACCGACGTGATCGTGGTCGGGCTGGTCGGCGCGCACGAGGTGGCGGCGCTGGGGGCGAGCCGATCGCTGACGTTCATCGCGATCGTCACCGGGCTTGCGTGGCTGTCGGGCGTGCTGGTTCATACCGCACGCGCCGACGGGGCGGGGGATCTGCCGCGGACCGGGCAGGTGCTGCGCGAGGGGCTGGTCCTCGGCCTGTTGCTCGGGCTCGTCGTCGGCGGCGTCATGTTCGTGTTCGCGGATCCGATGCTCGCCGGGATCGGCGTCGCGCCGGGACTGGTCGAGCCGGCGGGGCGGGTCGTCCGCGTCATGGCCTTCACCTATCCGCCGCAATTGATGATCGTCGCCGCCAGCTTCTTCCTGGAAGGCGTCAGCCGACCGCGGCGCGTCGCGGTGGTCAACCTGTCGATCCTGCCGCTCAACGCGGTGCTGGCCTGGGCAATGTCGGGTGGTCATTTTGGCTTGCCGGCGATGGGCGCGGTCGGGGCGGCGACGGCCACGGCGATCGCGTCGGGGCTCGGCGCGGTCG
>JAJNQF010000279.1 GCA_021154945.1 Sphingomonas sp. | reverse complement strand
TCAGTTCCCAGAACTATTACCATTTGGAGCGACCCATACGGCGCGTAATCGCCGGGCCCCGTATGAACCAGGCGCTGTTCCGTACTCTCCAGATGGTCTGCGATCAGGAAGGTATTGAGTTCACTAAGGTGGGCATAGGGGACGAGGGCATCGACGCCGACTTCGTGCCGCCCGCCGACCTTCACCGTCCTCGACGCAGGGTGCGATCTCCGCACTGACCTCCGGCCCGACACGGACGCCTGCCTAAAGCCGTAGAGCCGTAGAGCCGTAGAGCCGTTCCAGTGTTATCCCGACCTCCCGCGTCGAGGCTGGATGCGAGTACATGATGCGCTAATCGAATTGCTGGAGGATAAGATATGTTCGACGTGCACGACGGGTCTAGATGGCTAGACCTGCTACCGCGGTGAGCCGGCTCGCCTGAGGGGCTTCGGCATGCGCGAACGACCTTAAGGAGCGCTGCCTCGGATTGACGTGCGGCGACAAGGGGATAGTCTGCATGTCGTGCAGCCCGTTGCGAAGGACCGGCGCGACAGGGGACGAGACGAATTGGCGATTGATGATCCGCGGCCGCGCTGGGTGCGTGACCTGACGCGATTCCTACCCTTGAAGAGCCAGTTCGTACTCACAGGGAACGTACGCGATCTGCAGATGCGTACGGTTGGCGGACTTCCGACGCCTCGCCTGGTGTCAGGACACCGGGGTCGAGTGGCACTACATCGCCCCGGGGAAGCCGCAGCAGAATGGCTTTGTGGAATCGTTCAATGGTCGCTTGCGCGACGAGTGTCTGAACGAACACCTGTTCCCCTCGCTGGCTGCGGCGAGACGGATCATCGAGGCATGGCGGACGGACTACAACACCGTGCGTCCGCACAGCACTCTTGGCGGGATGGCACCCGCCGAGTTTACGAACCGCCCCCGCCAGGGGCATATGAACACCGAAGCTAATTTATCAGCGGCCTGAAAACAGGGAGCAGGTCACTGCCTCAGGCCTGGTATCAGGTGGGAAAGATACGCAAGGCGGCCGACGGGAAGAGCATCTACCTGGACCCCCGCTCCTACGACAGCGCTGCATGGAATAATAAGCGCAAGCCGGTCCGGGTATTCGTTCTGGTGGGGACAGAGGTGCTGACCACCGACGTCGCCGTCGGCCGTTCAGACCCCGACGCGAACGCGCAGGTTCAGACCATCCTGGAAGCCAACAAGTGCCTCCATGTGCAGGTTCTCGCGTTTCAGAGGTATAGCGAGACTACGAACACCCTCTTCTCACCGGTGTATGGCTTAAAGGACATTCCCGCTGGTTCCGACGAGCAGAAGCTCATCGATGTAATGGCGTATGCTCAGGCTCGCGATACCCGAAGTTGCCGAAATTCCGATGACCCGGACAAGCCGCGCACGCCTGCCGCCAATGCCTCGAAATCCAACGACGAGACGCAGAAGAGCGGCAAGACTTTGCCCGGTCCGCCACAGCCGGCACCTCAGATCTGCGTCCGCACGATCGTCTGGGCGAAGGCGCAGAAGGTGACGTGCTGATCTGATCAGACCAATGCGGTTCGATGAGGCACGATCGTCATTCGTTTCCGTTGAGGGGCGTGCAGGAAAGGTTGAACAGCACTGGATGATGGATTCGATCCTGAAGCCGCGTAGTGTGCGGCCACTGGGGGAAATTCGACGATGCTCATTTCAATTGTGACTACTGTAGGGCTGTGGGTGGAATCCGAAGATGTCGGTTGAGGCTCCCCCTGCACCACCCGTCGTTCCGCCTGTTCCTCCAGTGTCGCCGGTGCCGCCTCCGCCGCCGCCACAGCTGGCGCCGCTGATTCCGCCAGCACCTCCGCCACCGCCGCCCCGCACCTTTCGTTTCCTGCGCGCCTCTGACGTCCCAACCGCTCCGCTGGAGTGGGGCAAGGATGAGGAGCAGGTACGAAAGGCCGTCGCCGAGGCGCTGAACGCGCGCAACGTCGCCTTCCTGCTCGGTGCGGGTTGCTCGTCGCTGTATGTGGACAAGAAGGAGCGCGGCATTCCCACCATGGGACCGCTGGCCAAGACCTTCTGCGGACATCCCACGATCGAATTCGACGATGATCTGAGCTTGGTCGAACCCCCTGAGTGGGCTCTTGTTTCGGACGACATCGAATTCCTCGCCAGCGTCGGCGCAAAGCTCGACGGCACGGAATACGCGAACAACCTCGAGCGCCTGATGGAGCTCCTTTACAGCTTGCGCTTCGTCTTCTCTCGCAGCGACAGGCAGGAGGATAAGGAACGGAAGGCCAAGGTCAAGGGACTGATCACCAAGGTTCAGGACTTCCTATGGGAGCGGTGCACGGATGGAGACTTCGCGCACGGCGATGGCTCGGTCCTCGCGTTATATGAGTCGTTCTACCGCAAGCTGGTGATGCGCGATCGTTCGCTTCCGAGGCCCTGGGTCTTCACGACCAATTACGATCTCTTCAACGAGCGGGCGATGGACCGATTGGGACTGCCATATGCGAACGGTTTCTCGGGAGTGGTCGAGCGCCGGTTCAACCCGGCGACCTTCCGCTACGCGCTTGCCGAGCAGCTCGACCTCTCCAATCGGAAGTGGTCGGCGGTCGATGGGTTCGTCTACCTATGCAAGCTGCACGGCTCGATCAGCTGGACGGAGGATGACCACGGCCTTTTCCCGATCAGGGAGACGATGCCGGCGGATGTCCCGGGAAAGGTGATGATCTACCCGACCCCTGCGAAGCAGAATTCGAGCCTCGGATCGCCCTATGCCGACCTCTTCCGCGAGTTCCAGTCGCGGATCGTGCGCGAGCAGAGCGTGCTGATCACGGCAGGGTTCGCGTTCGGCGACGAGCACCTCAACAACATCATCTATCAGGCGCTCACCATACCCACGTTCCGGCTGATCGTGTTCGCGGACCCTGAGTCGAAGGGGGAGATCGCCAAGCTGGTCGCCCTCAACGACCCACGTATCTGGATCATTGGCGGCGACGGACCCGTCGACGGCTCGCGCGCTCATTATTTCAACACCATCGTTGAGCGCTTCCTGCCGCAGCGGCCCGCGGAGCGCATCGACGATGCCGTGAGGCTCGTGCTCGAAACATTCGGCCGCAAGCCTGCCGAGGTCCAAGATGAGCTCTGATGATCGCCGCCGGGCGATCGGCAAGGTCACTTCCGTCGCGGCCGACAGGTTCGTGATCGAGATGCTGGGCGGCACCGACAACTTCACCGTCGTCGGCTTCGACGACCTGCACTACGTCGCCCGCCTCGGCTCGTTCCTCATGATCCCCGCACAGTCCGAATACGTCGTCGCGGAGGTGGTCGGCCTGCGCGAGCGAGACGTCGCGGGCGGTGGCGACGGCCAGCTCGACAAGGCGAATTCGGCCAAATACCTCGACGTCGTCCCGGTCGGCATGCTTCCCGCCAACGGCGATGGAAGGTTCCGGTTCGGCGTGTCGGTCTTCCCCTCGCTCTACGCGGATGCGCTCTACGCATTGGATGGCGAACTGGATCGCATCTTCGACACCGAGGCTGCGCCCGTTCCAAGCATCGGGCACGGTCAGGCCGATTGCGTCCCGGCTGGCGCTACACGGTTCCGGAACCTCGGCATCGGCCAGTCGGTCGTTTTCGAGGACTATGACGTCAAGGTCAGGATCGACGACTTCTTCGGCGGGCACGTCGCCGTCCTGGGTAACACCGGAAGCGGGAAGTCGTGCACTGTTGCGTCCATCCTGCAGGCGCTCTTCGAGAAGCCCGACGAGCATCATGCTCGCGGCGCCTCGTTCGTCGTGCTGGACGTGAACGGCGAATACGATCGGGCGTTCGGCGAATTACCGAAGAAGGCCGACATCGGCGTTAGCCGTCTGGTTCTGGACGGATCGGCCGAGGCTGGACGCTTCCGTCTTCCGCACTGGTATCTCGACCTGTCGGAATGGGAACTCCTGCTTCAAGCGAGCGAGCGGACGCAGGTCCCGATCCTGCGCATGGCGCTCGGGCTGGCGACGTTGTTTGGTGCGGCAAACGCCGCACGTCTGAATGCTGTTCGCAACCACATCCTGGCCACCTGCATCACGCTCATACTGGGAGACGAGACGCCTCCTGGTGCCAAGCAGACCCGTGTCCGCGGCATCCTCCAGCGATTTCAGACCGTCCAGATCAATACGGCATCGATCGTGCCCATGATCGCGATAAACTACGGTAACATGCCGGGCGTCACCGCTGCGATCCAGTTTTTGGAAGGCGGAGGTCTGAACGCCGGCTTCATCATCCCAAATCTGAAGCTGCCCGATTATGACGGCACTCCATTCGATTTCGCCACCTTGGGCGATGCGATCGATCTAGCTCTCCTCTACGAGGAGTCGCACGGCAACCGCCAGATTCGCGACTATTGCTCATCGATGGTTACGCGGTTCAAGGCCTTGGAGGAGCGCAGCGACTATCGCTTCCTCAGGCATGATGCTGCCGCAGCGGGTGATCGCGAAGCCTTCCTCTCGACAGTCCTGGGTCTCGCACCGATCGTTGGCGGACTCACCAAGGCGGCGCAGATCGTCATTCTCGACATGAACGCGGTCGAGGACGAGGTCGTGGAACTGGTCAGCGCGGTGATCGCGCGCATGGTATTCCGGCTCCTGCGTCAGGCCGAACCGCGCAACCGCTTCCCGGTCCATCTCCTGCTCGAGGAGGCTCACCGCTACGTTGCCTCGACACCGTCGCGACACGCCGTCGACGCCAGCCGCATCTTCGAGCGCATATCGAAGGAGGGGCGAAAGTATGGGTTGTTTCTGATCGTGGCGTCGCAGCGGCCGAGCGAGCTCTCCAAGACTGTGCTGTCGCAGTGCTCGAATTTCGTCGTGCACAGGATTCAAAATCCGGACGACCTCTCCCAGATACGCCAGATGACACCGTTCATCTCCGACAGCGTGCTGCGCAGACTGCCATCGCTGCCCAAGCAGCATGCGCTCGTCTTCGGCAATTCGGTCAACCTGCCTACCACGTTCAAGGTGCGGCGGGCTGATCCGCTGCCGGCGAGCGACGACGCGGCGATCGTGGACCTTTGGTTTCACGAGGCCGGACGTCCAACGGCGCTCCGCCTTGGGCCGGGCGCGCCGGTTGACGCGGACGCCTAGCGTGGACCCGGACGAGCTGATCGCGGCGCTGGAGGCGAACGGTGACTACAGGGTGCTCCGGCGTCTGCGTCCAGCCGAACCCATGCGCGAGGCGCCCATCGGAACTCGTCGTGCGATCCTCGCGGACGTCGAGACTACCGGCCTGGACTGTGAACGAGACGAGATAATCGAATTGGCGATGGTCCCGTTCTTCTACACGTTCGCCGGCGAGATCGTCGGCGTGGGCGCGCCGTTCGATGGCCTCCGCCAGCCGGCCGGACCGATTCCGGCCGAAGTCACGAGGCTGACGGGCATCGATGACGCGATGGTCGCGGGCAGATCCATCGATTTTGCGCAGGTCGCCGCCTTCGCCGGCGCCAGCCTGGTCATCGCCCACAACGCGGGTTTCGACCGCCGCTTCCTCGAACGCTTCTGCCCTGCGCTCGCGTATAGTCCCTGGGCGTGCTCGTTGAACGAGGTGCGCTGGTCCGACGAGGGCTTCGAGAGCAGCAAGCTCGCGTATCTCGCGATGAGCAGCGGCTTTTACTACGACAAGCACAGGGCGGTGCACGACTGCCACGCGACGATCGAACTTCTGTCGCGCCCCCTGCCGGTGAGCGGTGGCCTCGCGCTATCGGCCCTGCTTTCTTCGGCCAGGGGCAGGACGCTGCGCTGCTGGGCGGAGAATTCGCCCTTCGAGTCCAATGACGTACTGAAGAAGCGTGGATACCGCTGGCACGGCGGAGAGGACGGCACGCCGCGTGCCTGGTGGATCGACGTGGCTGAGGCGGAGATCGATGCCGAGAAGGCCTACCTCCACACCGAGATCTACAAGCGCGAAGTGCCGTTTCCGATCGCGGAGATCACGGCCTTTAATCGGCATTCCAATCGCGTCACGCCAGTCGTCGCCGAAGTTCGGGCATGATGGAGGTCACGGCGGCCGGCTAGATCTGTCGGTCCTGCTCTGCGCTAGGAATGGCGATCCGCGCTTCGCCTTGCCTACTCCCGACGCGCTCGCCCAAGCCGTATGGTGGATGGGTTGTGCCGCATGAGAGGTGGTCATAGTCACTCCGCTACCGGCCAACTCTGCAGGTGATGACCACATGGCGTTCGAAAATATCTGCGACGGGGTGTCCGCGGTCGCCTCGATCCCCGCCGCGGTCTACTGGTTCCTCTCCGCGCGGGTTGAGATACCAACGGGCTTCGATGCCGATCAGCGCGAGGCTTTCGGCGAGATCGGCAAGCTCAATGGGATCGCGGTGGGTTCCGCCGCAGTCGCCGCGCTCTTTCAGTGCATGAAGCTGTTCGCGCCCCTGCTGCATGGATAGGCGAGCGACCTTAGCCCGTCTCATCCGAGGCGGGAGCGATCGTGACCATCAGCGGGATCAATCCGGTTTCAGTGCGTTCACGGCCGCCTGGCTCGACGAGAAGTCGATGAAGAATGGGATGCGGAGGATCTCGACTCCCGGCAGACCCGTAAGCGTCCGCTTGTTGGTGCGCACGAGCGAATACTGGCTTGGGAGATTCCTTCGCGCGAACACCGCCACAACCGCGTTTGCGAAGGTGAGAAACAGGTTCTGGAGCGTGCGCAGTTCGTCCATCACGGCTCCGAACGCCGCCTGGTCATCGTCCTCCCCAGTCAGCTTCCGCAGTGTCGCGTAATGCGTGACCTCGCTGCCCAAGAACAGCGTGTCGCCGAACGATTGGCCGATGTATTCCACCATTTCGGTATCGTCCGGTGTTGCGTCGAACATGGCCTTGGTGAACTTGTAGTCAGAGTGGAAGCCGATCTTGTTGCGGATCATGAAGACGATGTTGTCGGATTTCTTGCCCGAGAAGTGCGTCCGCAGTCCAGCCAGCGCGACCCGGCCCTTCTCCGAAAGCATGGGCTCGTATTCGCCTTCGAGCGCCGGCCAGCGCTCCTCGACCAGAACCCAGCCCTCGTGGAAGCGTCCCGCGAGCAGTCGTAGGTTCAGCATGGCGGTCGCGGAGGAGGCGTTCCGCTTCGCTTCGTCCTCGTCTTTCTGCTTTACCGCGATGAGGTACTGGCGGAGCAGTATCTGCACGTCGTTTCCGAGGCCGGTTATCATCAGATAGAACAGGCGCTCACCCTCCGGCGCGGCGGCCATGTCCGCCTTGGTGTAGCGGAGTTCGAAGACGTCGACGGTGTCACTGTTGCTCATGTGTGCCAGGTATCCGCTTGATGTGTCCGGCGCCATGCGTCCGCGCAATGGAACGGTGCGCCGGACGGGTCCGATGCTGAGCTTTGCCGGCGCGCCACGAGGATGACGCGCCGGAGTGGATCAGGATCGCAGGAACGCGCGCAGGTCGGCGTTGACCTTGTCCTGATGCGTGGCGGTCAGGTTCCTCCCCCAGACGTCGATCTCGTAGCCGCCACCGTGAAGACGCCAGGCGACCTGCGCGTTGAGCGTGGCGTATCCCGGCGTGCGCAGTCGGCCCTCCACCGTCCAGTTTATCGCGCTCTGGTATGCGGCGTTGCCGCTGAGCGTCACCGTGCCGCCGGGCACCGGTATGACGTAGTCGGCGGCCACGCTGGCGGTCCGGCGCGGCACGCGGATGAGCGGCCTTCCGCTTGCGTCGTAGGTGGACGCGGAGTTCCCTCTGGCAGGAAGCGGCGTCAGGACCTGTGCATGTACGAAGTCGAGATACTTCGCATCCAGCCAGGATGCCGTGGCCCGTACTTCCAGCCGTTCGGTCGGCCTGACGCTGAGATCCGCCTCCATGCCGAGTATCCGGGCGGCCGCGGCATTCTGAAGGATGACGGCGGTGGTCAGCGGATCGCGGGTGTTCACCTGGAGATTGTCGTAGCTGGTGTAGTAGCCGGCGATGTTCAGACGCATCCAGCTCGACGGATCGGTCTTCACTCCCGCCTCGTAGCTGCGCACACGCCCCGGTTCGACCGGCGTCGACGAGAACGCGACCGCGTTGAACAGTCCCGCCTTGAACGCCTCCGAGTAGCGCACGTAGAGCATCGCGGCGGCGGACAAGCGGTAGTCGAGGGTCGCGCTGGGATCGAAGCTGCCCCAGCGCCGGCAGGTGTTCGCGAGCGAGACGGTCCCGATCCCGTTGTCAGCCGAAGCGCACTTGCGGTCACTGCTGTAACGCGCGCCGGCAGTGAGGTTCAGGCCGCTGACCAGGGAATATATGCCTTGTGCGTAGAGCGCGTGGGCGTCGGTCGTCGCCCGCGTGTCGATGATCGCGCCGTTGGTTGTGCGAGGGGCGAAGCCTGCCCTGTCGTGGAAGTAGAACGCAACGAAATCGCGCTCTTTAGCTGAAGTGTGACGATCGTTCCTGACGGGGCTCCGCCCCGGACCTGCGATCGCGCAACTTTTCCGCCCGACAACGGTATTCATCTTCATCTGGAAGGCTGCCCACCAGTCCGATCGGCGTTGCGATGACGAACGATCCCGGTACCTCCTGCACAGAAGACGTGGACGAAGCGCGATCTGAAGGGACGCTGACCCAGCTATCTGACCTCCCTCTGAAGGACCTCAGGATCGAGCGCGAAGACGTTGATTGACCATGCCGCGGTGCCGCCCGACGCGAATGGGCCCCTGAAGTACATGGTCTTCAAGCCCGTCGAGCGAGCGCTCCGAACGCGCTTGGCTGGAGTTAATCACGCATGGGAGGGCGTGGGCACCCCCGCCCGATATCATTTTCCTCGCTCCTTTCTGATCCCTCCCGATTCTTCTCGCTTGATCCGATGATCGACCGGACGATGCTGAGCGTCATCGGATCGAGGAGTGAAGCCATGACGGAAAGACGGTTGCCGGGACGGCCCAGGGGTGACGGCATCGACGACGAAAGGGAGCTGGCTGCCATGGCCGACATGCTGCTCGCCAACCCGACCATGCGGCCGACCACGGCCTACAAGAGGATCGTCCGGCGACCGGAGCAGAGCGCCATCCGTCGCATCCAGGCGAAGTGGCGGGATCGTCGGGAGACCTTTCTCACCGCAGCGACGGAACGGCGTGCACAGGCCCAGGCGAGGACGGCCGCTCGGACGGTCAGTTCGGGTAGTTCGGGTAGTTCGGGTAGTTCGTCGATGCGACTGGCGACTGAGGCGGCGGCGCGTCGCATCGACGGGTTTGTGGCGGGCCTGGCTTTCGGGCGTGACGTTCAGACGGAGCTCTCGGCGCTCGCGACCCTTCGGGACGCCGTCGATCC
>JAJNQF010000276.1 GCA_021154945.1 Sphingomonas sp. | reverse complement strand
CGGCACGGCGCCTGGGCTCGAGGTCGGCGAAGGTGAACAGCACGCAGTCCTGGTTGGCGACCTCGATTGGCTGGCCGGCGAGGATGACCAGCGTCGTATCCCCGTTCGCGAGCGGCAGTTCGGCTTCGAGTTGCGGCACCGTCTGGCCGTTGACGACGCGGTCCTTGACGAACGCCTTGCGCTCGACCTGCGCGAGAAAGTCGAGATCGAACAGCGTCTTGCCGATGATCTGCTCGTGGTCGTAGCCCGACAGGTCGAGAAAGCCCTGGTTGACGAGCACATAGCGCTGGTCGGCGACGCGGATGATCAGCGCCGGTGCGGGGTTCGCATGGAACATCGCCTCGAACCGGTCCTCGGCATCGAACCGTTCGGATACGTCGTTGATGACCAGCCCCAAGCAATCGGGTTCGCCGCCATCCTCGTCCATGACGATGTCGCGCACCTGGTGCACCCAGCGCGGCTCGTCGGCGTCGATCGGCGCCACCTCGACGATCAGGTCCGGGAAGCTCTCGCCCGCGAGCAATCGCATCAGCGGATATTCGCGCCGGGGCAAGGCGCGCCGGTCGCGGTAGCGCAGCCGGAACCGCGTGGCATAGTCGTCTGCGGTTTCGCCCAGATCCTCGACCGCGCGGACGCCGTGCATCTTCAGCGCGGCGGGGTTGGCGCTGAGAATGATCCCGGTCGGATCCATCAGGATCACGCCCTCCAGCAGCCCGGTCATGAGCTGTTCCAGGTGGTGCAGGGTGGGCGCATGCAGCGGCTTGCCGGAGGTTTTCGTCATGCTCGTTCAGCGCCGGAGCCAGGCCTCCGGTTCCGCACGCGTCGGCATAATATACCAATGCCCCCGGTGCGTGTGCACCAATCCCAAAATCCGTGAAGCGCGCCGGAACTGAACGGAATGCGCACCATGTCGGTTGATGCCCCAGTACCATTATCCACTAGGAGCCACATCATGAACCTCATCATTCTTCTCGTCGTCGGCGGACTCATCGGCTGGGTCGCCAGCATGATCATGCGGACCGATGCTCAGCAGGGCGTCTTCCTCAATGTCGTCGTCGGCATCGTCGGTGCTTTGCTCGCCGGTTTCCTGATCACCCCGCTGATCGGTGGCGCATCGATCATGGACGGCGCGCTCAACATCCAGTCGATCCTGATTTCGCTGGTCGGCGCGGTGATCCTGCTTGCGATCGTCAACATGTTTCGCCGCGGCTCGGTTCGCTGAGCGGACGGGGAGGCGGCGCGACGCTCGTGCCGCCTCCCGCACTCACTAGCGCGGCCAACTCCTTTACTGAGGATCTGGCTCGCGGTCGGCAGACCAAGGCAGGCAATCGCAACGTCTCGACCCTGAAGAAGGACTAGGACGTAGCGCCGATTTAATCTCAAGCCCGCGATCGCTGACCGGCGACGCGGGTTTGGTGCGTTTCGAAACGTCTCCGACCAGAGCGGCTGATTCGGGGGGATAGTCTCCAAGCGATTCCGGCGATGCATTTCGACACGGCATCGCGAGATGCGACGTCGTCTTCCAGCATATGCGTTTAGCGGTTGCGGAACGCGTTTCTCGCGGGCGCTTTCGCCAGAAAATGCGACCTATGTCGCTCGCAGCAAAACGCTGCGGGTGAACAAGGACGTCGCCATGACTCTCGAATATCCTGCTATCCTGCCCATCGATCGCACCAAGTCGCGCCATCAACGATCGGTCGAGATACCGCCGCCCCCGCAACCCCGGCGGCCGTTCGCCTTCGCCGATCTGGAAACCCAGTTCGACCCAGAGCTGGACACGCTGTGGACCTATATGCGGCAACGGGTCAGGCCGAGTTTCAATCCGGGCCTGCTCGCCGAATTCGGACATTGGCAGGCCGATATAGCCCAGGCGTGTTCGTCGGGCGACATGCCGATCCGCTACGTCGTTCTCGGATCGCGCTTTCCCGGCGTGTTCTCGCTCGGCGGCGATCTGGATCTGTTCTCCGACCACATCCGCAACGGTGATCGCGAAGCGCTGGTCGCTTACGGACGCGCCTGCGTCCGCATACTGCATCGCAACATGTTGAGCCTCGATCGACCTATCATCACGATCGGCCTTGTCGAGGGCGATGCGCTGGGTGGTGGCTTCGAGGCGCTGCTGTCGTTCAACGTCGTCATCGCCGAACGCGGGACGAACTTTGGGCTTCCGGAGACGAATTTCGGGCTCTTCCCGGGGATGGGGGCGCACTGCTTCCTGTCTCGCAGGCTCGGGGCGGCGCGAGCCGAGCAGATGATCCTCAGCGGACGAAGCTACAGCGCGGAAGAACTCTACGACCTCGGTATCGTTCACGCCCTGGCCGATCCGGGCAAGGGGCGCGCGGAAGTGGAGAGCTATATTCGGCAGAACCGTCGACGCCATAGCGGTCATTGCGCGATCTACGAGGCTTCGCGATCGGTCAATCCGCTGGCGCTCGGCGAGCTCGAGGCCGTCGTCGATCTTTGGGCGGATGCGGCCCTCAGGCTCAGTGACGCGGACCTTAAACTGATGCGGCGCCTGGTGGGGGCCCAGACCAGACTGCTCGAAAAGGCGCAGGTGGCGTCCTGCTGATCAGGACCGCTGCTGCGCCTTGATCCCACCGTCGGCAAGCATCGACGCCACCATGCTTGCCGGCATGGGATGCGCAAGCAGAAAGCCCTGCACCGCATCGCACCGGGTCCGACGGAGTTGATCCAGTTGCGCCTGCGTCTCGACGCCCTCGGCGACCGTTCGCATCCCGAGCTTTGCGGCGAGATCGATGACCGTCTGGACGATCGCCACCGACGCGGGGCTCTGTTCGAGGTCGGTAATGAACGACCGATCGATCTTAAGCGTCTGGAACGGGAACTTGGTAAGATAGCTCAATGACGAATAGCCGGTGCCGAAATCGTCGAGCGTGGTCCGGACATGGAGCCGGTTGATCGCGTCGAGCGCCGCGAGCGACGCCTCGATGTCGTCAAGCAGGACCGACTCGGTCACCTCGAGTTCGAGCCGGTCCGCCGCGAACCCACTGCTCGCCAACGCACTCATGATCACCATCGGCAGATTGGTGGAACGTAGCTGGATCGGCGAGAGATTGACCGCGATCTTCACGTCCGCCGGCCATTCGCTGGCGATTCGGCACGCCTCCCGGATCACCCAGCCGCCGATCCCGACGATCAGGCCGTTATCCTCGGCGATCGGAATGAATTCGGCGGGCGAGACCGAGCCTAGCCGGCGGTTGGTCCATCGCAACAGCGTCTCGCACGAGAGCACGCGCTCGCCGGCAAGGTCGAAGATCGGCTGGAACATCAGGTGGAACTCGCCGCGTTCCAGTGCGCCCTGCATTTCCGCCGCGAGATCGCGGCCGCGTTCAATCTTCTCATCCATCAAAGGCTCGTAAAAACACATCTGCCCGCGCCCGCTGTCCTTGGCACGGTACAGCGCGAGATCGGCGTTTTTCAGCAGCGTATCGGCATTGGTGCCGTCCATGGGGGCGATCGCGATCCCGAGCGATGCGCCGACCCGCAACATGCGGCCGTCATGCTGGACCGGGCGCTCGACCAGCGCGATGATCTCCCGCCCGATGTCGATCGCATCGTCGTGCCGGGCGATCGCGCAAACGACGGCAAATTCGTCGCCGCCCAATCGCGCGACGATCCCGCTTCTGCCGAACGCTTCGTCGAGGCGGCGGGCAATCCCCGCCAGGACCGCATTGCCGGCAAGATGCCCGAACGAGTCGTTGATTTCCTTGAACCGGTCGAGGTCGATCCAGTGGATCGCAAGGCTGTGATCCCGGCCGACCACGGCCTTCAGCTGCGCCTCGAACCGCTCCCGAAAGGCGGTGCGATTAGCCACGCCGGTCAGGTCGTCGCGGCGGGCGACGGCAGCGTGGTGCTCCGCCAGTGCGGTCTTTTCCCGCGATGCGATCGT
Organism: Sphingomonas sp.; assembly: GCA_021154945.1. Classification (GTDB taxonomy): domain Bacteria; phylum Pseudomonadota; class Alphaproteobacteria; order Sphingomonadales; family Sphingomonadaceae; genus Sphingomonas. The sequence goes on along the minus strand of JAJNQF010000276.1, from coordinate 12,054 downwards.
CGCCCGCAGGATCACGCCATAGGTCTGCAACGTGATATCCATCATCGCCACCACGAACAGCAGGATGACCACGCCGAGCACGATCTTGAGCGGCTCGACCGAGGCGAACAGTCCCAGCGCCAGCGGGACCGACGCGAAACACAATTGCGACAGCGCGATCCACGGTCGACCCGCGTTGCGACCGGCGATACCCGCCGCATACCCCACCGCCGTCGTCACCGCGAGCAACTGCAGCACGCCGTCGGTCGTATGCACCAGCGTAAGCAAGCCGAACGTACCGAGCAGCGCCGAGTAGCAAAGCGCGCCGGTGCGATAGAGAAATTCCTGACGGTTGGCCCAGCGCCCGGCCAGCGTGCTTCGGGTCGAGCCAGAGCGGCGCAGGCGCAGCGCGTCGACGATCCTGATGCCGGCGACGATGACGATGGCGACGGCACACACGACCATCGACCGGCTTCCGCCGACCAGCGCCACGATCGCCGTGATCGCGCCGCTGGTCAGCGCTCCGATCACCAGCGACTGGGGCGATGCATAGAGCGATTCGACAAGGGTATGCCGGACATGCGCGGCGATCGCCTGGTCGGACTGTCGCAACTGTCGCAGGCGGGAAATAAGACCGGTCATCGATCCGTACATGGCGGGTAGCGAGGTGAAAGAAACGTTAATACTCGCGCTGAGGTTGCCCCAAACGAGACGAACGCGCCGATTTTATCTTTTTAGCCGAAAAACTTAGCGCGTCGGACCGACTGCGTAGTTTCCGAGGGATCAAGCACCCGCCCCCCATGGCGTAGACCGTTTCGAGGTCATCGGATGACGTCGCGGTCGATGGCGCCGCGATGCCGATACCGGTGAGCTTGCGACGGAGGACGAGGCGATGATGGGCGACACGCAAGAGACGGGAACGGGGCGGCATGCCGTGATCCTCTGCCATCCCGGTCCGGCCAGCTTCAACCACGCGATCGCCGACGCCTATTGCGCGGCGGTCCGCGCGGCTGGGCAGACGGCCGTGTTGCGCGACCTGTATGCGATCGGGTTCGACCCGGTGCTGAAGGCGGCGGAGCGGCCGACCAATGTCGCGGCGACCTACGGCCAGGACGTGCTCGACGAGATCGAGCATATCGCCGGGTGCGACGTGTTCGTGCTGATCTATCCGATCTGGTTCGGGACCCCGCCGGCGATGCTCAAGGGCTATGTCGAACGCGTGTTCGGGGCTGGCGTCCAGCCCGAGGCGCTGCAGGACCGCGCGCGTACCGACCTGCTCGGCGGCAAGCGTCTGCTCAGTTTCTCGACCTCGGCCGCGAGCAAGATCTGGCTCGACGAACAGGGGCAGGGGCAGGGCCTCAACAGCGTCTTTGACCAGTATCTCGTCCACGCGTTCGGGATGCGATCGCAGGAGCATCGCCGGTTCGCGCATATCGTGCCGGGGCTCAGCGCGCGGTTCGCCGACCAGTATCTGCGCGATGTCGCTGCGCAGGCGCAGCGGACCTGCGCGCAGATCGCGTTCGGGGACGAGGCGCTGCTCGCCGACCCCGCGCTCGTCACCCGGATGGCGCGTTGATCTTCCCGCATCTTCAAGCCCGCATCTTTTAGGACGTTTCATGACCCGTATGATGCAAGCCGCCGTCGTCGAGGCATTCGGCAAACCCCTGACCCTGCGCGAATGGCCGGTGCCGAGCGCCGGGCCGGGGCAGATCGTCGTCAAGACCGAAGCGTGCGGGGTCTGTCACACCGACCTGCACGCGGCGCGTGGCGATTGGCCGGTCAAGCCGGTGCCGCCGTTCATTCCCGGCCATGAGGGGATCGGCATCGTGGTCGAGGTCGGCGCGGGCGTGACGATCGTCAAGCTCGGCGACCGGGTCGGCGTGCCGTGGCTCTATTCCGCGTGCGGACACTGCGAATATTGCCTGTCCGCGTGGGAGACGGTGTGCGCCGAGGCGCAGTTCGGCGGCTACACGCGCAATGGCGGGTTCGCGGAGTATATCCTCGCGGATCCGAACTATGTCGCGCACATTCCCGCCGGATTGTCCGCGGTCGAGGCGGCGCCGATCATCTGCGCGGGCATCACGACCTACAAGGGCATCAAGGAAACGGGCGCACGACCGGGCGAGTGGATCGCGATCTCGGGTGTCGGCGGGCTGGGGCATCTGGCGGTGCAATATGCCAAGGCGATGGGGTTGCGCGTCGCCGCGGTCGAAGTCGACGCGGGCAAGCTCGCGCATGCCGAGGCCTTGGGCGCGGACCTGCTGATCGATGCCCGCGAGAAGGATGCGATCGCCGCGCTCAAGGACGGCACTGGCGGCGGCGCGCACGGCGTCCTGATCACGGCGCCGTCGCTGGTCGCTTTCAACCAGGGCGTGGCGATGACCCGCCGGCGCGGGACGTGCGTGCTGGTCGGCCTGCCACCGGGCGACTTCCCACTGCCGCTGTTCGACGTGGTGGCGAACTGCATCACCGTGCGCGGATCGTTCGTCGGCACGCGCAAGGACATGGCCGAGGCGCTCGCCTTTGCCGCCGACGGCAAGGTGAAGGCGGATATCGAATTGCAGCCCTTGTCGGCGATCAACGCCATCTTCGACCGCCTCGAACACGGCCAGGTCGCCTCGCGCGTCGTCCTCGATTTCGGAAGCCAGTCATGAACGATATCGCGACACGGTCGTCGGCCTTGGTGCCGAACACGACGCACCCCAAGACGCATCCGCTGTCCCCGGACATGCTGCGGCGGATGGACGCGTATTGGCGGGCGGCCAATTACCTCTCGGTCGGGCAGATCTATCTGCGCGACAACGCGTTGCTCGATCGGCCGCTGACGATCGCCGACGTGAAGCCGCGGTTGCTCGGCCATTGGGGGACGACGCCGGGTCTGAACTTCCTGTACGTCCATCTCAACCGGCTGATCGTCGAGCACGACCTCGACATGATCAACATCATCGGGCCGGGACATGGCGGGCCGGGGCTGGTCGCGAATACCTATCTGGAGGGCTCGTATACCGAGCGCTATCCGGCGATCGAGCGGAGCCGGAGCGGGATGCACCGGCTGTTCCGGCAGTTCTCGTGGCCGGGCGGGATCCCGAGTCATGTCGCGCCCGAGACGCCGGGATCGATCCACGAAGGCGGCGAGCTGGGGTATTCTCTGGCCCATGCTTACGGCGCGGCGTTCGACAATCCGGACCTGATCGTCGCCTGCGTCGTCGGTGACGGCGAGGCGGAGACGGGCGCGCTGGCGGCGAGCTGGCATTCGAACAAGTTTCTCAACCCCGCGCGCGACGGCGCGGTGCTGCCGATCCTGCACCTCAACGGCTTCAAGATCGCCAACCCGACGATCCTCGCGTGGATCGACGGGCATGAGCTCGACGCGTTGCTGCGCGGCTATGGGCATGAGCCCTATTATGTCGGCGGGAGTGATCCGGCGGCGGTCCACCAGCAGCTCGCCGCGGCGCTCGACAAGGCGTTGGCGAAGATCCAGGCAATCCAGGCGGCGGCGCGGATCGAGGGCGTGACGCCCGAGCGTCCGCGCTGGCCGATGATCGTGTTCCGCACGCCAAAGGGCTGGACCGGGCCGAAGTTCGTCGACGGCAAGCCGGTCGAGGGCACGTGGCGCGCGCATCAGGTGCCGATCGCGGACTTCAAGGATCCCGAGCATCTGCGCCAGCTCGAGGCTTGGATGCGGAGCTATCGGCCCGAGGAGCTGTTCGACGCGAACGGCAAGTTCATGGAGGAGTTTGCCTCGCTTGCGCCGACCGGGCATCGGCGGATGGGCGCGAATCCGCATGCCAATGGCGGCGAGCTGATGGTGCCTTTGTCGCTGCCCGACTTCCGCAGCTTTGCAGTGCCGGTGGACGCGCCGGGCACGGTAAAGGCGGAGGCGACGCGGGTACTCGGCCGCTATCTGCGCGACGTGATGAAGCTCAATCTGGCAAGCGTGAACTTCCGCCTGTTCGGGCCGGACGAGACCGCGTCGAACCGGCTGGCCGACGTGTACGACGTGTCGGGCAAGGTCTGGATGGCGGAGATCGAGGCGGTCGACGAGCATCTGAGTACCGATGGCCGCGTGATGGAGGTGCTGAGCGAGCATCTGTGCCAGGGCTGGCTGGAAGGGTATCTCCTGACCGGGCGGCATGGGCTGTTCTCGTGTTACGAAGCGTTCGTCCACATCGTCGATTCGATGGTCAACCAGCATGCCAAGTGGCTGAAGACGACCCGGACGATCCCGTGGCGGCGGCCGATCGCGTCGCTCAACTACCGGCTGACGTCGCATGTCTGGCGGCAGGATCATAACGGCCTGTCGCACCAGGATCCGGGGTTCATCGATCACGTCGCGAACAAGACTGCGGACGTGACGCGGATCTACCTGCCGCCCGATGCGAACTGTTTGTTGTCGGTCGGCGATCATTGCCTGCGCAGTCGCGGCTATGTGAACGTGATCGTCGCGGGGAAGCAGCCCGAGTGGCAATGGCTCGGGATCGACGCGGCGGTGCGGCATTGTACGGCCGGCGCGGGGATCTGGGAATGGGCGGGCAACGATGCCGACCCCGACGTGGTGATGGCGTGCGCGGGCGACGTGCCGACGCTGGAGACGCTGGCGGCGGTGACGTTGTTGCGGGAGTATGTGCCCGACATCCGTATCCGGGTGGTGAACGTGGTCGACCTGATGGTGTTGCAGCCGCGCTCCGAACATTCGCACGGGCTCGACGAGCGCGAGTTCGATGCACTGTTCACGCGGGATACGCCGGTGATCTTCGCGTTCCACGGCTACCCAGCGATGATCCACAAGCTCACCTATCGACGGGCGAACCACGCGAACATTCATGTCCGCGGGTACAAGGAGATGGGGACGACGACGACGCCGTTCGACATGGTCGTGCTGAACGATCTCGACCGATACCGGCTGGCGCTGGATGCGATCGAGCGGATCCCGCGGTTCCAGGACCGGGTGCCGCGCGAGACGGCGCGCTATTGGACGACGATGGAGCGGCACAAGCTGTATATCGCCGAACAGGGCGACGATCTGCCGGAGGTGCGTGACTGGCAATGGTCGAGGTAGAGGGGGGCGCGGTAGTTCTGGCGCTCAATAGCGGATCGTCATCGCTGAAATATGGGCTGTACGCGGTCGATGGCGATCCGGTCCTGCTGGTTGGTGGGACGATCGAAACGCCCGACGACGATGGCGACGATCACGGGCGCTTTTTCGATACGATCGAGACCGCGTTGCAAGGCTTTCCGGCTCCGACGGTGATCGGACACCGGATTGTCCATGGTGGGCCGCATCGCAGCGCGCATTGTCGGATCGACGATGCGGTGATGGCGGATCTGGAAGCGGCGTGTGCGTTCGCGCCGTTGCATGGGCCGGCGTCATTGGCGCTGATCCGGGTGGCGGGGGCGCACTATCCGGGTCTGCCGCAGGTCGCGTGTTTCGATACGGCGTTCCATGCGGGGATGCCCGACGTCGCGAGCACGCTGCCGATCCCGCGCGCGTATTGGGCGGGCGGGGTGCGGCGCTATGGCTTCCACGGGCTGTCGTGCGAGTCGATCGTCCGCCAGCTCGGCGACGACAGGCCCGCTCGGCTAGTGATCGCGCACCTCGGCAATGGCGCGAGCGTGACCGCGGTGCGCGATGGCGGCTCGATCGACACCAGCATGGGGCTCACCCCGTCCGGCGGCGTCATGATGGCGACGCGGACGGGCGATCTCGATCCTGGCGTGCTGCTGTATCTCCTGCGTGAGACTGGACTGGATGCCGCGGCCTTGGCGACGCTGGTCGATCATGCATCGGGGATGGCTGGGGTCTCCGGGCTGTCCGGCGACATGCGGGTCCTTCGCGCCGCCGCGACCGAGGACGCCGACCTCGCGCTCCGCATGTTCGAGCGGTCGGTGTGCAAGCAGGTCGCGGCGATGATCGTCTCGCTGGGCGGTGCCGACATGCTCGTGCTCACCGGCGGGATCGGCGAGAACGACGCGGCGACCGGTCGGGCGATCCGTGCGGGGCTTGCCTGGTTGCCCGGGCTCGACATCCGGATACTGCCCTCGCAGGAGGACGCGCAGATCGCGCTCCACGCCGCCGCAATCGCCTGACGACCTCCGCGAGGTACGTGCTTTCCGAGGCCCGACGGCTTCGCCCGCCCGCGCTATTGTCTTGATACGGATCAGCCCTTCGAGACACGCATCATGCGGCGGCGAGGGCGGACCGGCGGGGACTTCGCCATGAACGCTATCCATACCGAGATGCTCTATTTCCAGCGCCGCCTGGACGCGACGCGAGCGATGGCCGACGCTGCGGCGGGGCCTTGTGCACGGATGGCGCATGAGACGCTCGCGCGGTTGTATGGCGAGACGCTGGCGGCACTTGGCGCGACGCTGCCCTGCCTGATCGCCGAACCCGTGGCTGCGATCCCGCGGCGGGTGTTCCGGGTCGAGCGCGCGGTGACGCCGCCGACGCTGCGCAAGGCGACGGTCCGTCCTCGTCTTACGCTGAAGCTCGCCTGCTGAGGCGCCGCCCGACGTGGAGCACGGAAAGGCCGGGGGAATTTTTCTCCGGCCTTTCGTTTCAGCCCTCGGCGTTCCAGGTGGACCAGCCGCGGTCGATCGAGGCGGCGATCGCGGTGAGCAGGGGGGCGTCGCCGGTGGTGCGGTCGAGGATGCGGTCGCCGTGGCGTTCGGCGGCGTGAATCAGCGCAGGCAAGGGCAGTCCGCTGTCGAGCAGGATCGCCTTCCCCCTCCAGCCCGAGGCGCGCATCGCGTGGAGCGCGGCCATGCCGCCGCCCTCTTCGCTGTCACCAGCGACATCGACGACTATGCACGAGACGTCGCGCGAACGCGGGTCGGCGAGCAGCGCGGCGCAGGTCGCGTAGGAGCGGACGTCGTAGCGTTCGGAGACCAGCATGATCTGGCGCGCACGGCGGATCACCGGGTCGCCGTCGACCAGCGAAATGCCGATGCCGTCATGGGTGTAGGGGGGCTGGTCGGTCATCGCGCGGTCCTTTGTCCCGACCGTGAATGACACGCGTACTGCGCCGCGTCTGTACGTAGAAGGCGAGGGTTGGGTGCGGGGCGTCAGGCTGTCTCGGCGGTCTCGCCCAGCCCCGCCGCGAACGCGATGCGGAGGACGTCGGACAGGCTGCGTGCCGCCAGCTTCTCCATCAAATTGGCGCGGTGGACCTCGACCGTGCGGGTTGCGATGTCGAGGTCGTAGGCGATCAGCTTGTTCGGGCGGCCGAGCACCATCCCGTCGAGCACGTCGCGCTCGCGCGGGGTGAGCGCGGCGAGCCGGACGATGGCGTCGGCGGCGGCGAGGTGCTCGCGATCGGACCGTGCGGCATGGGCCAGTGCGGACTCGATCGCCGCCAGCAATGCGCTGCGCTCGAACGGCTTTTCGAGAAATTCGATCGCGCCCGCCTTGATCGCGCGGACCGCGAGCGTCACGTCGCCGTGGCCGGTCAACATGATCACCGGCAGCGCGATGCCGGTCTGGGCGAGGCGCGCCTGCACCTCGAATCCGTCGAGATCGGGCATCCGGACGTCGAGCAGCACGCAGCCTCGCGTCTCGCGCGTCACGGCCTTGAGGAAATGCGTGCCGGCGGGATAGGTCTCGACCGCGTAGCCGGCCTTGCGCAGGAGAAAGCCGACCGACTGACGGATCGCCTCGTCGTCGTCGACGATATGGACCGTTCGCAAAGTGTCAGTCATGGGTTTCGCCTTCGGGGAGTGCGGCCAGCGGCACGGTGAAGTGGAACGCGGTGCCGCCGCTCGCCACGCCCTCTGCCCAGATACGCCCGCCATGCGCCTCGACGATCGTCCGGCAGATCGACAGGCCAAGGCCCATGCCGTCCTCCTTGGTGGTCGCGAACGCCTCGAACAGGCGCGCGCGGACGGCGGTGTCGATGCCGGTGCCGGTGTCGGCGACGGTGATCTGCATGCAGCCCTCGCGCTCGGGCGCGGTGGTGATCGTCAGCACCTTGGCGGGCGAGCACGCCATCGACTGGATCGCGTTGCGGATCAGATTGACCAGCACCTGCTGGATCTGGATGCGGTCGACCAGCACCATGACGTCGCCCGGCGCGACGAGCCTGGTCACCGTGATGCCGGCCTCGTGCGCGCCGAGCAGGCCGAGACTGGTCGCCTCCTCGACGAGCAGGTCGAGCCGCTCATCGCGGAACCCGGTATCGCCGCCGTCGACGAACGCGCGCAGCCGCCGGACGATCGTCCCCGCGCGCAGCGACTGCGCCGCCGCCAGATCCAGCGCCTCGGCTACGTCGGCCAACAGCGGATCGTCGCTGTCACCGATCATCGCCCGCGTGGCTTCGAGATAATTGGCGATCGCGGTCAGCGGCTGGTTGATCTCGTGCGCCAGGGTCGACGCCATCGTGCCCATCGCGCTGACGCGGGAGACGTGGACGAGTTCGGACTGGAGTTCCTTCAGGCGCCGCTCGGTCGCGTGGCGGTTGGTGAGGTCGCGGATGAAGCCGGTAAAGATCCGTTCGCCGCCGATCGATGCCTCGCCGACCGCCAGCTCGATCGGGAACGTCTCGCCGCCTTTGCGCATCGCCCGCTCGAGCCGGACGTTGCCGATCACGTGGCGCTCGCCGGTATGGCGGTACTTGCGCAGGTGCGCGTCGTGATCGCGCGCGTCGGTGTGCGGCATCAGCATCGCGACGTTCTGGCCGACCACCTCGCGTGCGGTGTAGCCAAAGACGAGTTCGGCGGCCGCGCTGAACGAGGCGACGATGCCGTTCTCGTTCATGACGATCATCGCGTCGGGCACGGTGTTCAGGATCGAGCGGAGATGATGTTCGCGGCGCACGATCGCGGCCTCGGCGGCCTTATCGTGCGTGATGTCGCGGATGACCTTGCCGAAGCCGCGCAGCGCACCGGCCTCGTCGTGCAGCGCTGTGATCGTGACCGCGGCGAGAAACTCGGAGCCGTCCTTGCGCACCCGCCAGCTCTCCTCCTCGATCCGGCCGCAGGCATGCGCGCGGGCGAGGTCGGCTTCGGGCTTGCCCGCGGCGATATCGTCGGCCGGGTAGAAGACCGCGACGTCGCGACCGATGATCTCCGCCTCGGCCCAGCCCTTGATCCGCTCGGCGCCGCGGTTCCAGATCGTCACGCGGCCCTGCGGATCGAGCATGTAGATAGCATAGGTCGTCGCGCCGTCGATCAGCAGCCCCAGTTCCTCGGCCAGCGTCGCATCGCCGCGCGCGACGGATGCGGCAGTACCGTCGGGGGATTGCGACGCGATCATGCGGGCGGTGCGGTTGCTCGTGGCACGAAGCGGCAAGTCATTGAGACGGGGGCCTTGTCCTGCGGACGATTCCGATCCGTCGGGCGTCGAGGTTTCGACCTCCGACATCGGAACATGACCCATGTTAAGCGAAATATCCACTATACGCCAATAATCCTTCGATAATCGTGATTGCGGACAATATCGTCCCGCCGATCGCTATTCTTGGGTTCACCGCCGCGAACGGCCGCAAATACTTGCCGTCCCCGGTCATGGCTCAGTGCGACAACAAGGTGCAGCGCCGGTCGCGCAGCAACAGGTCGCGGGTGACGCCGCCGAACGCCCATTCGCGAATCCGGCTATGCCCGTACGCGCCCGCGACGACGAGATCGGCCTCGACCTCGTCGGCGACCGCGGCGAGCGTGTCGATGCTGGTGCCCGTCATCCGCGCGACGATCTTGTCCGCGTCGACGCCGTGGCGCGCGAGCCAAGCGGCGGCATCGTCGATCGGCCCTCGCGCGTCGATTGCGTCGATCGCCACTTCGGCGATGACGACGCGGTCGGCGGCGTGGAGCATCGGCAGCGCATCGCTGATCGCGCGGCGGCATTCGCGCGTGTCGGTCCAGGCAACCATGACGGTTTCGAACTTGGCGGTGGCGGCGCCGTCGGGGACGACCAGCACCGGGCGACCCGCGCGCAGGATCAGATCGCCGGTATCGGCATGCGTCGCCAGGTCGGCGAACCCTGGCCCTGCGCTGGTGATGACGAGATCGGCGGCGCGCGCATTCTCCGCCACGACGTGCGCGATGTTGGCAAGCGTCGGGATCGAGCGCCATTCGAGCGTATGCCGCGCTAGCCGCTCGTGTGCGTGGAACTCGGTCTTGGCGCGGGCCAGTTCGCCGGCGACGATGTCGCGCTCGATCACCGCATATTCGCCGCCGAGATAGCCGTCGCACGTGCCGATCTGGACCGGCTGGCAGGCGGCGATGCCGATAACGGCGGCGTCGTACTGGTCGGCGAGCGTGACCGCGACGTCGAGCAGGGCGGCGTTGGCGTGCCCGCCATCGAGATGCACCATCAGGGTCGAATAAGTCATGCGCGGTCTCCCTCTTTCGCTGAACTTTCGGCGTTCGGGCGGTGGCGCGAAAGTATCGGGAATTACGCAGGTGCGCCGTCGGTCCCGAGCATGTGCGTAGTTCCCGACGCTGTCGGCGATCGGCCGGATCGATAGGCTCGCGATCATCGGCCGGGCCTCCCCGCGTCGCTTCAGGAGAGTGTCATGTCCCACGACGCAAGATTGCAGAAGGCCGTCCTCGCCGAACTCAACTGGGATCCGAGCGTCCCCGCCGGGCATATCGGCGTCACCGCGAACAACGGCGTCGTCACGCTGAGCGGCCACGCCGGCAGCTATGCGGCGAAATACGCCGCCGAGCGTGCCGCGGCGCGCGTCGACGGGGTGAAGGCCGTCGCGGAGAAGATCGAAGTGCAATTGGAGGACCGCTTCAAGCGCGGCGACGAGGCGATTGCCAGTGCGATCGTCGAGCGGCTGTCCTGGGACACGACGATCCCGGCCGACTGCATCAAGGCACAGGTCGAGGACGGCTGGGTCAGCTTGCGCGGCGAAGTGCGCTGGCACTTCCAGAAGGATGCGGCCGAAGCGGCGGTGCGGCCGCTGGCAGGCGTGGTCGGTGTGGTCAACCACATCACGCTGAAGCCGCGGGTCGACGTCACCGATGTCAGCAACGATATCCGCACCGCGCTGCACCGCTCATGGTTCTTCGATGGCGACACGATCAAGGTGTCGGTCGATGGCGGCACCGTACGACTAACTGGATCGGTCGATTCGCCGCACGACCGGATGGTCGCCGAGCGGACCGCCTGGGCGGCGCCGGGCGCGGTGAAGGTCGAGAATATGCTCGAAATCGCGTGATGGCCCGCGCGATCTCCAGCCACGGCGCCAGCCACGGCGAACGTCACGTCGTCGACCGGATCGGCAGGCTGCGCGCGGCGGTGCTCGGCGCCAATGACGGGATCGTGTCGACCGCGAGCCTGATCATCGGCGTCGCGGCGGCGTCCGCATCGGGTGCGGACCAGACGAGCGCTATCGTCATCGCGGGGACGGCGGGGCTGGTCGCCGGCGCGATGTCGATGGCGGCGGGCGAATATGTCTCGGTCAGCGCGCAGGCGGATACCGAGAATGCCGAACTTGCGCGGGAGCGGCGCGAGTTGGTCGACGATCCGGGCGGTGAGCTGGCCGAACTCGCGGCGATCTACGTCGCGCGGGGGGTGGACGAGGCTACCGCCACGACGGTCGCTGCGCAGTTGATGGCGAAGGATGCGCTCGGGGCGCACGCCCGCGACGAACTCGACATCCCGCTGGGTACGCGCGCGCGGCCGGTGCAGGCGGCGTTCGCGTCTGCGGCGAGCTTCACGGTCGGCGCGGCGCTGCCGTTGCTGACGGTGTTCGTGGTGTCGGCGGGGCTGCTCGTCTGGGCGGTCGGTATCGGCTCGCTGCTGTTCCTGGCGCTGCTCGGCGCGATCGGCGCGAGGACCGACGGCGCGATCGTCTGGCGTGGCACGGTCCGCGTTACTTTCTGGGGGGCGTTCGCGATGGCCGCGACCGCGGCGATCGGGAAGCTCATTGGCGGCGCGGTATAAAAGCAATCAGGCGGACAGCCGACTTAACGATCCTCCCCCGCAAGGGGGAGGTGGCGCCGAAGGTGACGGAGGGGGAGGATAAGAAACAGAGGTTATCCCTTTCCTCCCCCTCCGTCAGGCTGCGCCTGCCACCTCCCCCTTGCGGGGGAGGATCGTGAGGATCCGATGCGTAGTTTCCGATGGTGATG
>JAJNQF010000273.1 GCA_021154945.1 Sphingomonas sp. | reverse complement strand
CGATCGACGGGCGCGCGGGGCGGTGGGACAGGCAGTGTTACAGGCTTGCCATCTCCCGACACGGCGGAACATTTTGGGGAAACATGCCCCCCATAGCGCCGCGGTTCACCCCCCGGAGACGCAGGCATGAAGTTCGATTTTGGCGCCGGTTCCCTGGCCTTGGTCATGGCAGGGACGCTGGGAACGCCCGCGCGTGCGCAGACGGCTCCCCCGACGACCCCGTCGCCCCGTGCCAGCGCGTCAACGGCCAAGCCTGTTCCGCTACCCGCTGGCGCTACGGCGTCGCCGACCATCAAAACCCTGCGCGTCGAGGGTTCGCAGCGGATCGAGCCCGAGACCGTACTCAGCTACACCAAGCTGCGCATCGGCAAGCCCTACACCACCGAGACGCTCGACCAGGCGCTGAAGGATCTCCAGGCCAGCGACCTGTTCGCCGATTACTCGATCGCCGGCGTCGCCGATGGCAACATCGTGCTGCGCGTGCGCGAGAACCCGATCGTCAACCGCATCGTGATCGAGGGCAACAAGGCGCTGAAGAGCGACAAGATCACCAAGGAGATCAAGCTCGCACCGCGCCAGATCTTCACGCGCACCGCGGTCCGCCAGGATATCGCCCGGATCCTCGAACTCTATCGCCGCCAGGGCCGCTTCGGCGCGGTGATCGACCCGAAGATGGTCAATCTCGACCAGAACCGCGTCGACGTCGTGTTCGAGATCAGCGAAGGCCCCAAGTCGAAGGTCCGCCAGATCAACATCCTCGGCAACACCGTCTTCTCGCAGGACCAGATCCGCGCGCAGATGGCGACCAAGCAGGCGCGCTTCAAACGCCTGCTCTCGTCGGCGACCAGCTACGACCAGGATCGCCTCAGCTACGACCAGCAGAAGCTCCGCCAGTTCTATCTGACGCAGGGCTATGCCGATTTTCGCGTGACATCGGCCGTGGCGGAACTGACGCCCGACAAGAAGGACTTCATCATCACCTACGTGGTGGAGGAGGGGAAACGCTATAAATTCGGCGACGTCACCGTCGACAGCCAGATCCGCGACTTCGACGGCAAGAAGCTCGCCGCCACGCTGCCGCTCAAGAAAGGCGACTGGTACAACGCCAAGCTCGTCGAGGATTCGGTCGACAACCTCAGCCAAACCGCAGGCCTGTTCGGCTACGCCTTCTCCGAAGTGAACCCGGAGTTCGCGAAGGACGCCGACACGCTGACGATGGGGATCAACTTCAACATCGCCGAGGCCAAGCGCACGTACGTCGAGCGCATCGAGATCAACGGCAACACACAGACCAAGGACAAGGTCGTCCGCCGCGAAATCCGCCTCGCGGAGGGCGACGCCTTCAACAGCTTCCAGGTCAAGCGCTCGGAGGACCGGATCAATTCGCTCGGCTATTTCCAGGACAAGATGACGATCAAGCAGCTGCCGGGCTCCGCGCCCGACCGTGTGATCCTGGAAACCAACCTCGAGGAGAAATCGAGCGGCGAGCTGCAATTGTCGGCCGGGTATTCGAGTCTCGAAAGCTTCATCGCCTCGGCCAGCATCACGCAGCGCAACTTCCGCGGCATGGGCCAGGAACTGCGCGCCAATGCCAGCCTGTCGAGTTATTCGAAATCGGTCAGCCTGGGCTTCACCGAGCCCTATATGTTCGACACCAACATCGCGCTCGGCGGCGACATATTCCGCCGCGACTACAGCTCGTACAGCACGACCGGCGACAGCAACGACACCACCTACGAACAGGTCTCGACCGGCTTCCAGATCCGCGCGGCCGTTCCGCTCACCGAATATTGGTCCGCCACCGCGCGCTACGGGCTGTCCTACGACCAGGTCACGCTCGACGAGGACACATATTACACCAACGGCGCGTGCGATCCGGCGATCGCCGGCGCGTATCTGTGCGACGCGGTCGGCAACCGCTGGACCTCGTCGGTCGGCTATTCGCTGGTGTTCGACAATACCAACAGCCGCGTCCGCCCGACCAAGGGCAGCAAGCTCAGCATCAGCCAGGATTTCGCGGGCCTCGGCGGGGATACCAAATATATCCGGAGTACCGCCAACTACACCAAGTACATGAACCTCGGATCGAGCTTCATCCTGTCGGCGCATGCCGAGGGCGGCTATATCAAGGGGCTGGGACAGGACGTCCGGCTTACCGACCGCTTCTATCTCGGCGACCCGCAGATGCGCGGCTTCGACATCCGCGGCGTCGGCCCCCGCGTGACGCGCACCTATTACGACACCTCGACCGTCCCCGCGACGCTGTCGACCAGCGACAGCTCGAACACCCAGACCGCGCTCGGCGGCACGACCTATTACCAGGCGCGCCTCGAACTCGAACTGCCGATGGGGTCGGGCGCGCGCGAGCTTGGCTTGCGTCCGTCGATCTACATGGACGTCGGCGCGGTGTTCGGCGGCAAGAAACCCACGCTCACCGACACCTGCGCCGCCGCCAACGCCGCCTCGGTCGCGTGCGTCGCCGGCACCCGCCAATATACCGATGGCTCGGGCAATCTCCTGTACCTCGATACCGCCGGCGCCAGTACCACCACCAACACCGGCACGCCGTACACCTATTCGCTCGGCACCTATAAGGAGACCTATTCGGGCAACACCGCCAGCCCGCGCCTGTCGGTCGGCGTCGGCGTCAACTGGACCTCGCCGTTCGGTCCCTTGCGCATCGATCTGGCGAAAGCACTGCTCAAGGCCCCCGGCGACGACGACAAGCTGATCACGTTCAATATCGGCGGGCAGTTCTAGACGGGCGCGTGGCGGTCGATCCTTACTCGGGGCGTTGCGCGAGGGCGCGCGCGAATTGCCGGAGGACCGCCGCCAGTCATCCGCGGGATAGGATATAGTTGACCAGGCCGACCACGCAGGCGAGTGTTATTTTCGTCCAATAGAGTCGTTGCCGATCTAAAACAGTTTGACCTCGGGCCGACGATTCGTGTTCTGAACCTACTCGGTCTGGGGAGGCCGTGGGCGTGTCTTACACCGCAGTGCGAGGGTAAAACCCGGAGAGTAAGTGTCGAACTATGTCGACCACTCTCCGTGGCTTGGCAGGTGTTGACGCGGTATTTGGTTCAAGCGCTATCCGGGGGGATTACGTCAGTGAGAAGGGGTGTTGACCGTCTTCCAGCGCATATGGGGGGCGCTTCGGGAGGCTTTGCGGGTGCCGCCGCTCGTTACGCTTGCCCGGACGCAGTTTTCTGGCGGCGGTCGCTGTCATTCATGCGGTGACGAGGTGGCGATCAGCGAAACCGAATGCACCGGTTGCTGGTCCGAACGCCACGTTTGACGACGCTGCTTTTTCGATAAAGAGAATTTGATCATGACAACTGCTGGTTCGCGGGGGCGAGGTCGTTCGACCTGGCTCTATCTCCTCGCGGTGGTGTTGGCGGCCTCCGCCGGATTCTGGGTTGCTGCGATCTCGTTTCAGTACAAGCTGAAGCCGTATTTCTATGCGGTGAAGATCATCAACAAGGTGTCGGCGTTCGATCCGAACAAGGACTTCGTGTACCGAACCTTGTCGACGTTGTTCATCGAGCAGCCGTATCGAAAGGACGTCACGTTCCTCGGGGACTCGATCGTCGCGTTCGGCAAATGGGACGTGCTGCTGAAGGGGATCGACGTCGACAACCACGGTATTCCGGGGGATACGACGCAAGGCCTGCTGCTGCGCCTGAGCCGGAACGAGGTCGTCGGGCGGACCGCGATCGTCATGCTGGGCGTCAACGATCTCAAGATGGAATTGCCGCGCGCAGCGACCGAGGCGAACCTTCGGGGCATCCTGCAGGCGCTCCGCGGCAAGCGCGTGATCCTGGTCGCGACGCTGAAGACCGGCATCCCCTCGACCAATGCAAAGCTCGCCCCGATCATCGAATTTGAGCGAAAACTCTGTATGGCCCCCACCTGCACCTACCTAAACCCCAATCGCGCTCTGGCGCCGATGGGGTATTTGAAGCCCGAATACACAGTGGACGGCGTGCATCTCAACTGGCGTGGTTATCGTACGCTCGCCAGTCAGATAGCAGCCGCCGAGTTCTGATCGGCCCAGCGCGCGATAGGTGCACCGCCCGCGCGAAG
>JAJNQF010000266.1 GCA_021154945.1 Sphingomonas sp. | reverse complement strand
AGGATCGTTCGAGGCGGACGGCGCATGGCGATCGTAGCCTAATCGATTAAACCTTGTTCACCCGCGAAGGGGTGCCCAGACTGGATCCCCGCCTTCGCGGGGACACATGGAGCTTCGAATGACCGTCTCGACCCGTCCTTACGCAGAAGTGATCGGCGACCCGATCGCCCAGTCCAAGTCCCCGCTGATCCACGGCTTCTGGCTCGACGCGCTCGGGATCGACGCGGAGTATCGCCACAAGCACGTCACCGCGGACGCGCTCCCCGCATACTTCGCCGAACGGAAAGCCGATCCCGCCTGGCGCGGATGCAACATCACGATGCCGCACAAGCTCGCCGCACTCGATCACGTTTCCGACCCCGGCAACGTCCGCGGGACGATCGGCGCGATCAACACCGTATTCCGCAACCAGGCGGGTGACTGCATCGGCACCAACACCGATGCCGCGGGATTCTGGGCGCCGATCGACGATCTCGACATCGCCGGCCAGCCCGTCACGGTGATCGGCGCCGGCGGCGCAGCCCGCGCGATCCTGTTTGCGCTGTCGCGGATGGGCGTCGGGCCGGTGACCATCCTCAACCGCAATCCGCTAAAGGGTGCGGCGTTGCTTTCGGCGTTCGGACTCAAGGGTCAGGCATTGCCGATCGGCCCCCCCGCCCCGCCCTCGCGGCTGCTCGTCAACGCGAGCGTGCTCGGGATGGCGGGTCAGCCCCCGCTCGATATCGACCTCGGCGCGCTCGGTCCGGACTCGCTGGTCTACGACATCGTCTATTCCCCGCTCGAAACCGGTCTCCTGAAAGCGGCAAGGGCGCGCGATCTCGAAACTGTCGACGGTCTTGAAATGCTGATCGGCCAGGCGGCCGTCGCATTCGAGATATTGTTCCACGTGGAACCACCGCGCGATCGCGACGAGGACCTCCGGGCATTGCTGGTCAAATGATCATCGGGCTGACCGGCTCGATCGGCATGGGCAAGTCGACCGTCGCTGCGATGTTCGCCGACGAGGGCGTGCCCGTATTCGACGCCGACGCGACCGTTCACCGGTTGCAGGGTGTCGACGGTCGGCTGGTCCCCGCGATCGAAGCCGCCTTCCCCGGCACGACCGCAAACGGCGCGGTCGACCGAGCAAAACTCGGCGCGGCGGTGTTCGGCGACGATGCCGCGATCAAGCGACTCGAGGCGATCGTCCACCCGGCGGTCGGCGAAGAGCACGCCGCCTTTCTCGCTGAGCACGCCGGCAAGCGAGTCGTGTTCGACGTCCCTCTCCTGTTCGAGACCGGCGGTGACCAAAGGGTCGACTCGATCGTCGTCGTCTCCGCGGCACCGGACGTGCAGCGCGCGCGCGTGCTCGCCCGCCCCGGCATGACTCCGGAGAAGTTCGCCACAATCCTCGCGCGCCAGACCCCCGACGCCGAAAAACGCGCCCGCGCGCACCACGTCATCCGCACCGATACGAGCATCGACGAGACACGCGCGCAAGTCCGGGCAGTGCTTGCATCCTTGGAAATCTGAGCCGATACCATATCGATGCGCGAGATCGTCTTCGACACCGAAACCACCGGCCTCAGTTTTTCCGGGGGCGACCGCATGGTCGAAATCGGCTGCGTCGAGATGGTCAACCGGGTCGAGACCGGCCGCACCTTCCACGCGTATTATCATCCCGATCGCGACATGCCGGTCGAGGCGTTCAACGTCCACGGGCTGAGCGCACAATTCCTGTCGGACAAGCCGAGATTCGCCGATGCGGTCGAGGATCTGCTAGAGTTCGTCGGCGATGCACCGATGGTCGCGCACAATGCCGGCTTCGACTTCTCGTTCCTCAACGGCGAGTTGACCAAATGCGGCCGTCAGATCATCCACATGAAGCGGATGATCGACACGCTGCAGATCGCGCGCAGCCGTCATCCCGGTGCCAAGCATTCGCTCGACGCGCTGTGTTCGCGCTTCGGAATCGACCGCAGCCACCGTGTGCTGCACGGCGCGCTGCTCGATGCGCAGCTACTGGCGCAGGTCTATGTCGAGCTGATGGGCGGTCGCCAGATCGGCCTGGGACTTCTTAACGAAGCGGCCGGCAACGCCGCGACTCCGATCGTCGCACAGGCGCCTCGGGTCGTTCGCCCGCCACGCATTTTCGCAGTGAGCGAGGGAGACCTTGCGGCGCATGCGGCGTTTATGAAGGGGATCAAGGATCCGATTTGGGGGGCCGTGGCGTCCGGATGACGCTGGCAGGGTGGAGCCAACAGGACCACCCGAACTACGTAACGCCGACAAGGAGACGATAATGGATATCCGGATTTCTGGTCACCAGGTTGACACTGGCGAAGCACTGAACAGCCATGTGGAAGACCGACTCCAGGGTATCGCCGACAAGTATTTTTCCCGCGCCATCTCGGCCGAGGTCACGTTCGGCAAGGGGCCGCACGATGCCGGCTTCAAGTGCGATATCGTCGCGCACGTGATGAAGGGCTTGGTGCTCAAGGGGCATTCCGACGCCTATGACGCGCGCGCGGCCTTCGATGGCGCGGCGGCCAAGATCGAAACCCAACTCCGCCGCTACATGCGCCGCCTGAAGGACCGCCATGCCGGCGAAGCGGTCGCGATGGCCGAGAGCAACGGCTACGACAACGCTGGCTACACGCTGTTCCAGGAGAGCGTCGAGGAGGACGATGTCGCGGACGCACCGCTGATCATCGCCGAAACGCGCGTCGACATTCCCGAGGCCAGCGTGTCCGATGCGGTGATGATGCTCGATCTGCGCAACACCGCGGCATTGCTGTTCAAGAATGCGGGCACCGGCGCGCATAACATGGTCTACAAGCGTGGCGACGGCACGATCGGCTGGGTCGAGCCACAGCGGGCCGCTTCGACTGGCGCGGCCTCCCCTCCCCAGTAAAAGAAGGGTCCATAAGGGCGCGGGTCTGACGGCCGCGCCTTTACGCCCCCGCGCAACCCGCTAAGGCGGACGCGCGCGGGGGCGCTTGAGACATTGAACACCATGACCGATTTCAGCGATATGCTGCGTCCCGACGCAGTGCAGACGGGCGTGATCGCCACCAACAAGAAGGCGGTGTTCCAGCATATCGCGACGATTGCGGCCGAGATCGTCGATACGGATGCGAAGACGATCGCCGAACGATTGACGGCGCGCGAGAAGCTCGGCTCAACCGGGTTCGGCGGCGGTGTCGCGATCCCGCATGCCAAGCTCGAGGGGCTCGCGCAGGTCACCGGCGTGTTCGTGCGGTTGGCGCAGGCGGTCGATTTCCAGGCGGTCGACGATCTGCCCGTCGATCTCGTCTTCATGCTGTTGTCGCCGACCGATGCCGGGGCGGTGCATCTGAAGGCGCTCGCGCGCGTCTCGCGGCGGCTGCGCGACAAGGCGTTTCTGGAGAAACTGCGCGGCGCTGGCTCGCCCGATGCGCTCTACGCGCTGTTCACCGCCGACGAGGTGCGCGATGCAGCCTGAGTCTTCCTCTAACACCGCGGGCGCGGAGGCGCATTTTCGCGCGCTGGAGTCGCTGTATGCGCAGGCGCCGATCAATCGGTTCTTCGAATCGTCGCTGGAAATCCCGGAGGCCGGCGTCGCGCGGATCCATTTTACGATCGACGAGCGGCATTATCACGCCGGCGGCGCCGCGCACGGCACGAGCTATTTCAAGATGCTCGACGATGCCGCGTTCTATGCGTCGAACAGCCTAGTTACCGATCGTTTCCTGCTGACCACCGCGTTCAACCTGCTGCTCACCCGCCCGCTGAAAGTCGGCCCGGTGATCGCCGAGGGTCGCTGGATCAGCGGCAAGCGGCGCGTGTTTGTCGCGGATGCGCGGCTGATCGATGCGGAGGGCGAAGAAGCCGCGCGGGGCACCGGCACGTTCATGCGCTCGCGGATCGCGCTGGCCGGGCTGCCTGGATACCGCGCGCCGGCATGAGCGGTCGGCTACCCAGTGGCGTGCTCGTCAGCGCCCTCCTCCGCCGGGTCAACGACGCGGGCGGCTTCGGCGCGGTGATGGCGAAAGGCGATGCACAGGGCGGCGCGATCCTCGTCATCGCGATCGACAAAGGGACCCCTCCCCGGCTGTTGGAGCGTGGAATCGGGCCCGACGGACGGACCGCCTTGATCGACTCGACCCCTGCCGAAGACCTTGACGGCTATTGGCGGCGCAGGCGCTCGCGCGACCCGGATTTGTGGGTCGTCGAGGTGGACATCGCAGCGGCGGAACGGTTCGCCGCTGAAACGATCCTCGACGATTGACTCGAAAGCCCCCCCAATAGAGGGGGATTGCAACATTGATTGGCGTTGTGCTGGGACGGGTGCGATCCGGATCAGTTACGCAGTCGGGGGGATGCCTGGACGGTCGGCTCGTACGATCGACTCCACGGTCTCACCGCATCTGAATAAGCTTGAATGACCATTCTTCAGCGGGCTGCGACGATCGCGGCCATGACTTTCTCTCTCGCCGGCCTGCTCGGCAACAGCGCACCCGGCCATGCGACCGGTATCGATCGTACCACGGTCAGCCTGACCGCTCTCGCAAATCTAAATGCCCTCTCCCCGCAGAATGTTCCGCAGGTCGCTCCCGCCGCAACGCCCGTTGCCGCCGTCGAGAAGACCGCAATCGAGAAGACTGCCGCCGAGCAGCTCGCTCCTGCAGAGGAAGAAGAATTCGACACGCTCGCCCAGGCCGTTGCCGCGCAGGATAGCGCCGCCGCCGACGACGCGCTCCAGTGCCTTGCCGGCGCGATCTATTTCGAGTCCAAAGGCGAGCCGCTGACCGGCCAGCTCGCGGTTGCCGAAGTCATCATCAATCGCGCCAAGTCGGGTCGTTTCCCCGCAGACGTCTGCGCCGTCGTCAAGCAGCGCGGCCAGTTCAGCTTCGTCCGTGGTGGCCAGATCCCGACCATCACCAAGGGTGCCTCGTATCGCACCGCGGTCGCCGTCGCCAAGGTCGCTCTCGCCAGCGCCTGGAACAGCCCGGCCGACAAGGCACTCTACTTCAACACCCCCGATCGCCGCCCTTCGGTTCGCGCGATCAAGGTCGCCTCGATCGGCAACCACGTCTTCTATCGCTGATCTTTTGTCATCCCCGCGCAGGCGGGGACCCATCTACTCCGCCGCTGCGATCTTGCCGTGAGGCTAGCCAATATGGGTTCCCGCCTTCGCGGGAATGACGAGACCAGAACACGATCACAATCCGTGAATGAGCTTGCCTCGTTCGCGGATTGTTCTATTTCCGGGGCATGCTCGACATGCCGCCGGACTCCTGCATCGACAAACCCGGATCCCTCCAGGATTCGACCCTCTGCGCCGCCGACGTGGCGCGCGGGGTCATTCGGATGTTGCTGCGGCACGATCTCACCGCGATGACCGAAGTGCCGCTCGACGGTGGCCGCCGGGCCGATCTGATGGCGGTGGATGCGCGCGGTCAGATCGTCATCGTCGAGATCAAGGTGTCGCGCGCCGACCTGCTCGGCGACGGCAAGTGGCCCGATTATCTCGGGCATTGCGACCGGTATTTCTGGGCGGTGCCTGCGGGGTTCGACGTCGGGCCGTTGCACGGGCCTGCGTTCCTGCCCGAGCGGACCGGGATCATCGTCGCGGATCGCTACGACGCGGCGATCGTGCGGGAGGCGCATACCACCCCCCTGCCCGCGCATGCCCGCAAACGCTGCACGCTGGCGTTCGCCAGGCGAGCCGCGCGCCGGTTGATCGCGCAGATGGACCCGGATGCGGACGGGTTGGCGTTCTAGGATCTAGGGG
>JAJNQF010000260.1 GCA_021154945.1 Sphingomonas sp. | reverse complement strand
AAGATGCAGCGTACGGACGTTCGTCTGCGCGACCTTCCGGCCCGCCCGCTTCGCCTGCCCCGCCAGCACGTCCCATTCCATCACGTCGAGCCCTCGACGGTCGTCCTCGTTCCGCAACACGTACGCCCTGCCGAACGGACGCAGCTCCTTCGGATCGAACCGATTGTCCATCGGCCTGTCCGTCAGCCACTCCGCCCCGAAGCGCTCGGTCAGGGTTTCCGGCTCGCCGCTGAACCTCGCCCGGTTACACACCGCAGGATCCCCTATCGGCGCCCGTCCGGTTCATTCGTCGAGATTCCTGCGCCGCATCTCGTCGAGCAGCGCCTCGGCGGCCAGGTCGCCCACCTCCCCGCCGGTCCGGCGATACGCAGCGACGAGCTCGTCGTCGGTCGCGCTCGCCATCAGGCCCTCGGTCTGCGACGCGAACGCATCGACCTCCTCGGCCGCCGCTTCCGCGGCGTCGTCGGATGACGCCTCTCCGGTCGCCGGCTCGGTCGCCGGCGCCATCGCGGCGTCCTGTCTGAACACGTCGAACGCCTCCGCGGCCTCGTTGCGCTGCATGATCAGGGAACGGAGCTCGCCCAGGAGGTCGAACGGCGGTGCGGTGTCTTCCATGGCAAAGCCCTAAGGCCGGATCCGTCGGGGCGTGCAACACGGCGCCTTCGGACTGCGACCGCCCGACCATCGTCCCGATCGCGGTCCCCGATGCGATGATCGCCCGGCCCCCGCTGGTTCGAGGAGACCGCCCGATCCGGTCGGCGTTCGGCTGAAGCCGTTCACGGGGGTGCTTCATCGCGGCTCCTTAGGCCAACGGCCCGGATCCGCCGCACCCAAGCTCCTTCGTCCCGGGCGATGCACGTCGGGAAAGGACGACGCGAGTATCCCCGGATGTCATGGAGGCAGACCTCCGGGAGGCCACCGGAACCGCGCCGTCCACCGGGTCGTCAATCGCGATGCACGGGGTGGGCGCACTCGGACTCCGCCCACCCGTCGTGAAGCTACGGGTTCAAGGTCAGGCCGAGCGATCCGGCATGACGCATCGCGTGCATGATATCCAACGGGGAGAGATCGTTCACGAGTTCAATGCCGTTCAACGGTCCGAACTCGATCTGGATGCCCGGATTCGAGGTGGGCTTCGATGTCGTCACGAACAGGAGGTCCGACATGACGGATAGCGCATGAACGAGTCCGTCCGACATCGTTCCCAACGATCCGCCTCCCGCGTCGGACGCGGAGAAGATCGATTTCCGGACGGAGGGGGCGCCGAGGAACATGAACGGCGGCTTCAGATCGAAGGCCGGAGCGATCCGAAGCGTCTGCCATCGCGGGTCGAGCATCGTCGCCGCGCCGACCGCAGCCTCTACGACCAGCGATCGCTTCTTCCTGAAGTCGCGCAGTTCATCGTCCGACGTGACGTCCTCGACGTATCGGCGCCATTCCGACAGACGACGACCGGCTTGAGCTATGGTCGTCGGGTCGGCCGAACGGCCCTCCCTCAGATGCTCCACGAACGATGTGCGCAGCGCCCTGCTACCGACCCTGATGGCGACGTGCACCCTCATCTGGCCGTTTCCCAGACGTACACGAAGAGTTTCGACGCCGCCCTGGCCGTTCTCCAGTGCGAACAGGCGCTGGCCAGCAGGAGGCTTGGCCACCGGCCTGCACTCCTGCAGGTTGGTGACGATCGCGTCCAGCGCGTCGCTCGCTCTCGCGCGTTGTGCAGCGCTCAGGACGTTGTGGATCTGCATGTCGTCTCCTCGGAGGACGCTTTCGCGTCGGTGTGATCGCGGTGCCATTTCTCAGTTCCTCTGCGCCGTCCCTCGGCATCGCCAGGAATGCTCGAGTTCCTCAAGCGACGACCGCCGCTCGGTCGCGAGTTCGCGTCCGATCGCCCGGAAGCCCGCAACGAGGGCTTCGGCCTCCGCCCAGGCCAGCCTGAACCGTTCCCTCTCCTAACGCGGGCTCGCCCACGCCAATCGGGTCCGGACCTGTCCGCCGTCGCTCTCGGGTAGTGGAGCGGAGTCGTCGAAGCACTCGTCCGTCATGTCGTCGCCGATGAGACCGATCGCGGCTCGGGAACACCTCCGCCACTTCCAGCTCGGCGACGGATCCTGCCCGGAGGATCACGACGTCCGTCCGTGCCAAAGACTGCCACCGTTCGGTGGCTACGCCCGTTCTCCGTCTCTTCGCTCGGCGGCCGGCACGATCGGCTCGGAGAGGATCTCGGGAACCCCCCTCTGCTTTCGGCATGTCGTCCGTGCCTTCCGTGCCGCTCCGCTGCGACGGGTTCGCCCGAGCCCTTACGAGATGCACCGCTTCCGTTAATTTCTTCTCAACCCGAAGGTGGTTGTTGGCGGGCGGAAACGGGGAACGCGAATGACTGGAACACCACCCTACATCGTTCGGACGGGCACGCCCGGCGAGAACGAAGAGCCGGCGGAGGATCTCGAATCCGCGATCGGCATCGCCGCCGAAAGCATCGGTTCGGCCGTCGATCCCGTCGAGATAGTCGACAGTACCGGCTGGATCGTATTCGATCAGCCCGAGCTGGTCGACAGGATCACGAAGCATCAGAAACGGCGTGGCGCCATGATGGCCAGTCTACTGAACAGACCCTAGCCGAGATCAGCCGAAGGCCTCGTCCACGCCGACGAGCCGACGTTCGATCGTGAAGCGCCACTCGCGCCGTTCGGGAAGGTCTCCCGGATCGATCGTAATCGACGCGCCTTCGGCCACGGTTCGATCGATCGCGCGCTCGGCGGCATCGCTTGGCCAGATCGATCCGGTCACGATCGCCCGCCCTTCCAGAGGCGTATCCGTCATGGCGCGGACCGCAGCGGCGAAGGCGCCGTCCCGCTCCGCGACGGTGTACGACGATACGGCCATCTCGTTGTCCAGCCACCGCGGACGTCCGCCACGGCTTTCCGCGCCCGTCAGGAGTCCCATGGGGTCCAGTAGGAAGGGCACCGCCAGCACGAATCCGTGAACACATGCGGACGGTCGCCGTCCTGCGAGGGCCACCTGGCCGGAGGCGAGCCGAAGCTGGTCCTTGATCCATGCCCTCGCGGCCGGATCGGATCCCAGATGCTGGCGCAGGGCCACGGCCGCCGCGATGTCGATCCTCAGACGACGGGGATCGGTGAACGCCTCCAGGTCCAGCGGCGACGGAATGCCTGCGGCCGCTGCCCGGACCAGCTGACGCTTCTGATGCCCGAGCGTCAGTTCGACCTGCTTCAATGCGGAGAGGACCATATCGTCCACTGACCAGTCCAGGTCGACCAGGATCTGAACCGCCATGCGCCTCCTCTCGAAGGCGGTCCCCCATCCATCGAACACCGCGAGGAAGACCCGACCCGCCGTTCCGATGCAGCAGGCGGCGGCCGCCTTGTTCGGCCTGATCCGAAAACCGCCACCGGTGACCGTCACCTCGCCGGGTCCGCCGAGGGCTCGGCCGATGGCCGCAGCGATGACGTTCGTTGCGCTAGTCTCAAGCATTTTCCTGCCGCCCGATCAATTCGGTCCAGGCTACCTGCACCCTCCGTGCTGACGGCCGCATGTGCGGGCGGAAGACGTTCTCCATCCGCGCGACCGGGCCTGCGTCCCGCGCTACGACCGAGCGTCCGCGGCGGGGCGGCGGCGCCGTCATGCGCATCCGCCCGACGAACGGTTCAGAACAGGCCATGCCATCCTGAGCGGGACTGGACCGTGTGGAGTCGGCGACCTCGGCCGCCGAGCGGAGCGAGGCGCCGTAGCGCAGGCATCGTCGCTCGATCCGCGGACGCAGTGCGGGTCTGATCGCACACGCGTCGCGTCCGGAACGCGCCCGCCGGTCGCCGGTCGCCGGTCGCCGGTCGCCGCTGGCAAAGCGGCTCGTTCTCGGGCAGTTGCCGGTCGTGATCGAACCAGCTTCCGCATCCCTCCTCAACGAGCGTCAGAAGCAGTGTCTGCGACTGGTCTACGACAACCTCGAAGCGAAGGAGATAGCCCAGCGGCTCTCCCTGTCGCCCCACACCGTGAACGAGCACCTCCGCGAGGCGCGCAGACTACTGGGCGTCTCCCGATCGATGCAGGCCGCCCGCATCCTCGTCGACCTGGAGGGCCACGAACGGCTTGTACCCAAGCCGTTGGGGGTGGCTGCGGACGAGGTGCCGACGGATGACGGCATCGAGCCGGAGGATGCGTCCCCGGCTCCCGTCCGGGGCAACCGCTACGAACTGTCAGGACTCCGACGTCTCGGAATCGTGATGGGACTGGCCCTGGTCGTCGTCGTCCTCGGTGGAGCGCTCGTGGGCACGGCCGATCTGGTCGCCCGGCTCTTCACCAGGTACGGCATCGACATCTCCGACGGTCCCTACAAACGTTGAACGCGCCGTCGACCGGCGCGCTGGAGGATATTGATGCTGCAGAACCGCCGCTCCGCCGTCGAAGCCGTGACGCCCCTGTTCCACTCCGCCGAGGCGTCCAACGATCTCGCCGCCGCGGACACCGCGAGCTGCTATGCGGCGCTGCTGCGCGCCCGGGTCGACAACCGTCTGTCGGTGACGACGGGCGCCGAGATGATCGGCAAGATGTTCGAGGCCATCAAGGCGCAGCAGCAGGCGCGCGAACTCATGCGCGAAGCGCATCTGACGACCCCCGAGGTGATCCGTGCGATGGGTCTCGAGCGGATGTACGGCGACAGTTCGCCCTGCCCTCCGACCGACAACCCGTTCACGTCCGCCGAGGTCGTGACGCTGCCGTCGGCTTCGGCCGCCTGAAGCGGTGGCCCGCCGGGCACCGGGCCTGTAGGCGGACGTGATGCTCCGTGTCTATGCCTTCGCAGCGCTTCTCCTCGTGACGTCGGGCTATGCGCTGTGGAGGGGAGGCGCTCCGGAAAGGATCGTCGGCGGCGGACTGCTTCTCGCCTACGCCGCGACGGTCCTGAGCTGGTCGCCGCTGCCCTCGCGCTTCTACGGCCTGGAACTGAACGTGTTCGTGGTGGACGTCGCGCTGTTCGCGATGCTCATGGCCGTCGCCTGGCGGGCGGATCGCGGTTGGCCGCTCCTGGTGGCGGCGCTGCAGCTGGACGCCGTCGGCGCGCACGTCGTGAAGCTCGTGGCGCCGGAGACGATCCGCGTCGCGTATGCGCTGCTCATCGTCGTCTGGAGCTGGCCGACCCAGATGATCCTGGCGGTCGGGACCTGGCGCCATGTCTCGCGCGTCCGCGCGATAGGTTCGGACCGCTCCTGGAGCATGTCCGAGTAGGGAAAGACGAGTTCATGCACGGTGCGATACCGAGGGACCTCGGCGGGGCGGAGAGATTCACGCCATCGCAGAGAGTGCTCGTCAGGATGCTCGTAGTCGCTCGGCGGGAGCGGAGCAGGAGATTCGCGGCGCAGTCCCGATACCTTACGGATCCGGCATGGGACATCCTCGTCGATCTGGCGGCCGCCGGGCTGACCGGCAGGTCGGTGTCCGTCTCCTCGGCATGCCTTGCGGCGCTCGTGCCGCAGACGACGGCCCTCCGCTACGTCCGGCTTCTCGAAGCGGACGGACTGGTCGAGCGGGTGCGGGACGTCTCGGACGGTCGACGCTTCCTGCTGGGCCTCACGTCGAAGGGCTGGTCCCAGTTCCACGGATACGTCAGCTGGCTCGACGGGCAACCGCCGGGAACCGTATCGCCCGCGCCGGACGGGACGGCCGCAAGTATCCCGTCGGTCCTCGATGGCCCTCGCAGACCGCGTTCGGTCGCGCCCCGGCCGCTGCGGTCGGTGGACGAGGGGAGAAGCGGTGCGTAGCGAGCCGCGTCCGCGTCCGTGACCATGCGCCGACGCTGCATGCGGGCGGGTGGGCGTTTTGTCGACGAACGTGCCCGCCGCCGTCCGGTCCTGATCCAGGCCGGCCGGACGCGAGCTCGACGAAGCCTTGGACGGGGGAACGAGGTAGGACTAGCATGTAGGTGATGAGCCGGTCCCCGCAGATAATCGCGATCCATGACGCCGTATCGGCAGGACGATCGCCCGTCGATGCGATCAGGGCGGA
Source organism: Sphingomonas sp. (assembly GCA_021154945.1). Taxonomy (GTDB): domain Bacteria; phylum Pseudomonadota; class Alphaproteobacteria; order Sphingomonadales; family Sphingomonadaceae; genus Sphingomonas. Next base: position 1,412 of record JAJNQF010000260.1, on the reverse strand, counting down.
GGTCGAGGGGCTCAGCGAGGGACCACCGCCCGCATTCATCGCAGTCGACGTCCGCCACCCCTACCCCATGGGTGATCTGGGCCCGCCCGATTGGCTGGTGGCGGTGGTGGCGTTCGACGAACCGGCATCGGCGGGTTCGGGTTGGCGAAGGGTGCTCGAAGCCGCACCGCAGCAGACCGGCGTCATACTGCTGTACTACGGCGAGGTACCGGACGTACCTCGTTCCGTCGACCAGCGCGTCGACCTGGCGGGTTGGCACGGAGACCGGTCGGATCGGCGCATAGTAGCCGTGGCGCGCCGCATGGTCCGGAGCGCCTCGCCGTGGAGCCGTGACGATCCGGAGAGCGATGCCCTTCGTCGCGGTGCTCTGATCCACGTCGGCGACGGAACGACGATGCTCAATCCCCGACTTCTCGACAAGGTCGACGATCTGGGTCTTTCGACCGCCACGCTCAGGATCCTGCGGAACGACAACATCGTCTTCCTCGGCGATCTCGTGCAGCGCACGGAAGCGGAGCTCCTCAGGTTCCCGGACCTGGGACGGAAGCGTCTGGGCGAGATCAGGGACATGCTGCATGCGTTGGGTCTAGGCATGGGCGCAACGATCCCCGGCTGGCCGCCCGAGGACATCGAGGCCGCGATGGCTCGTTCCGGCCCGGCCGAGATACTCGCCCGGACACCGCAGGTCCCGTCCGGCGAGATGTTCAGGACCGTCGCGGGCGGGCTTGCGATCGACCCCGCCGCGGGCGGGCTGTCGGATCGGGAGATGGGCGCGTCCACGCTGTCGATCCAGCTACAAGCGGCCATCCGGCGGAAGTTGGAGACGTTGTCCCCGATCGCCGCGCGACTGGGCAACCAACCGGGTTGGCAGGGTCTGTCGCCGCTGTGCGAACGGATCTCGTCCCTTCTCGATCGTCCCGGGGCCGACGTGCCCGAAGTGCTCGGCTCGCTCTACGGCGCAGCCCTGGAGCTCGGTTCGTTCGCCGACATGGACGATGCCGTCCGTGGCGACCCGGGGTCGAACGTGGAGCCGCTGGACCCATCGGCCAGACGACCGCTCCACGACGTCCTCGCCGCCATGGCGCCTTGGCTTCGCCGGTTCCCGACGATACGCGAGCTCGACGACGACGCCGGCAGGTTCCTCGTGTCCCAGGCGCCGTCGAAAGCGGCGCGCGATGCTATAGAGACGGCGGCGGAGGTGGATCTGCTGGGGGATCGCGACGCCGCGCATCTCACCGGGCTGCTGGATGCGGCGGGCCGGGGCGGCTTCGTGAGCGGCAAGGCCGGCAGACGCGGCGTCCTCTCCGCCCGGAATCTCGTGATCCTGGTGGCCGGGATCGTCGTGAACGGGATGTGGGACGCCGCGATCAGCGAATACGCGGCCCATTCGATCGTCGCGCGACGTGCCGGCG
>JAJNQF010000247.1 GCA_021154945.1 Sphingomonas sp. | reverse complement strand
CTCGTCGGACACCAGACCGCCCGACGCCATCACGGACTTCGCCTGGAGGCCGACCGGGGTTCCGGCGGCGACCGCTGCGCGCAGCATGTCGCCGGTCGAAAGCTGCACCATGCCGCGCTCGCTGACGAGCGTCGCGGCCTGGGTGCCCTTGCCCGCACCAGGCGGTCCAAGAAGGATGATATTCACGAAACGCACTCCCCTCGTTCGTGCAGGATTTAACTCGGGTTAGCCCCGCAGCTTAACGAAGTCGATTGCCCTTGAGCTTCGCCTTCTTGATCAGGTCGCCATACTGGTGTGCCAGCAAATGCGACTGGATCTGCGTCACCGTGTCCATCGTCACGTTGACGACGATCAGCAGGCTGGTGCCACCGAGATAGAACGGGATCTGCAACGCGGTCACCAGATATTCCGGCAACAGGCAGATGATCGTCAGATACGCCGCACCGATGACGGTGATGCGAGTCAGCACGTAATCGAAGTAATTCTCGGTGTTCTTGCCCGGGCGGATGCCGGGAATGAACCCGCCATTGCGCTTCAGATTGTCGGCCGTTTCCTCGGGGTTGAAGACGACCGCGGTGTAAAAGAACGAGAAGAAGATGATGCCGGCGCCGTACAACAGCATGTACACGGGCGAACCGTGCTGCAGATACTGGTTGAGGGTGATGATGAAATCACCCCACTTCGATTCGCCCGCCACGCGCTGTCCGGCGAACTGCGAGATCGTCAGCGGCATCAGCAGCAGCGACGAGGCGAAGATCGGCGGGATCACGCCGGCCGTGTTGATCTTCAGCGGCAGATGGCTGCGGTCGGCCTGCATGCCGCGCTGCGTCTGGCGCTTGGGATACTGGATCAGGATGCGGCGCTGGGCGCGCTCCATGAAACAGATGAAGAGGATCAGCACGACCACCGCGACGACGATGCCGATCAGCTTGATCGGGTCGAGCGAGCCCGAGCGACCGCCTTCGAGCAGGTTGACCAGCGTGACGGGCAGATGCGCGACGATGCCGGCCATGATGATCAGCGACACGCCGTTGCCGATGCCGCGGCTGGTGATCTGCTCGCCGAGCCACATCAGGAACATCGTACCGCCGATCAGCGAGATGACGGCCGCGACGCGGAACATCATGCCGGGCTCGATGACCGCCTGGATGCCCTGTGCGGCGCCGAGCGTCTCAAGGCCGACCGCGATGAAATAGCCCTGCACCGCGGTCAGGCCGACGGTGCCGTAGCGCGTATACTGGTTGAGGCGCTTGCGGCCCGATTCGCCGTCCTTCTTGATGGCGGCGAGCGTCGGCGACAGCGAGGTCGCGAGCTGCACCACGATCGAGGCGGTGATGTAGGGCATCACGCCGAGCGCGATCAGCGACATGCGGCTGAGCGAGCCACCCGAGAAGGTGTTGAAAAAATCGAGCACGCCGCCCTGCGTCTGCTGCGAGAGCAGGCCGAGCGCGGTCGGGTCGACACCCGGCAGCGGAACATAGCTGAGCAGGCGGAAAATGATCAGCGCACCGATCGTGAACCACAACCGCTTCTTGAGGTCGGTCGCCTTCGCGAATTTCGAAAGGCTGATGCTTTGCGCCATCTGGTCGGCTGCGGATGCCATGCGTGTGATCGTCCTGGAAACAAAGAAGGCGGGATGCGTTGTGACCGCCCCCGCCGCTCATATAGGCGCACGGGCGCGCTTGTCTAATGGCTAAGGCGGATATGGATGGGTGGAGAGTCACCTCGTCCACTCAATTCCGCCCTATGTAGCCATCCCCCATCCCGTTCGTCCCGAGTAGCCGTCGAGCCTGTCGAGACGGCGTATCGAAGGACTGGCCCGCTTGGGTCGTGTACCTCGATACGAGTTCTCGACTGCGCTCGACCTCTACTCGGCACGAACGGAATGGGGGGAGGTCGAGCGCGTCGGGGCTGCGAGAACCCTAAGCACCATCAACGAAGAAGGGGAGAGGGTGTCCGAGACACCCCCTCCCCCATCAAGGTCAGGCCTTGAACGACGCCTTGTGCGCCGCACGCTCCTTGTACTTCACGCCCTTCTTGGCGGCAGCCTTCTCGGCTGCGGGAACGAAGTGGATCACCTCGACCTTGCCGCCGATCTTCTCGACCGCTTCGATCGCGCCCTTCGACGCGCCGTCGACGGTGAACGAGAGGACCGTGGTCAGCTCGCCCTTGGCGAGGAGGCGGACGCCGTCCTTGCCGCCGCGTGCCAGGCCAGCGGCCTTCAGCGCGTCGTGGTCGAGCGTGGCGTTCGCCTCGATCTTGCCGGCATCGACCGCGAGCTGGATCGCGCCGAGGTTGACCTCTGCGAAGTCCTTGCGGAAGATGTTGTTGAAGCCACGCTTAGGCAGACGCATGTGGAGCGGCATCTGGCCGCCTTCGAAGCCGGCGATGGACACGCCCTCGCGGCTCTTCTGGCCCTTCTGGCCGCGGCCTGCGGTCTTGCCCTTGCCCGAGCCGATGCCGCGTCCGACGCGCATCTTGGACTTACGGGCACCTTCGTTATCGCGGAGTTCGTTGAGCTTCATGGTATGCACTCGCTTTCGCTTGTTACGCGCTGGTTAAAAACCGGGGTTGGAATCTGGAATGAGAAAGGGGGCCGTTAGCCCCCTTCCCCGTATTTGTCACTAGGTAGCGGCATCAGGTCCGATCCTCACCCGCTAGGGGGAGGTGGCACCGAAGGTGACGAGGGGGAGGATACGCAACGAAGTTGCCCTTCCCGCCCCCTCCGCCAGGCTATGCCTGCCACCTCCCCCTGGCGGGGGAGGATAGCAAGTGGCTCAGCCTTCGACCGACACCATGTGCTGCACCTTGCGGATCATGCCGCGGACCTCTGGGCTGTCTTCCAGCTCGCGGGTCTTGTGCATCTTGTTCAGGCCGAGACCGATCAGCGTCGCGCGCTGGTCCTTCTCGCGGCGGATCGGCGAACCGGTCTGCGTGATCTTGATGGTTGCCATGATCGCTTACTCCGTGATCGCAGCTGCATCGGCCTCGGCGGTCTTCGAACCACCATGGCCGAGCAGGTCGGCGATCTTCTTGCCGCGACGCTGTGCGACGGCCTTGGGCGAGGTCTGCTCGCCAAGGGCCTCGAACGTGGCGCGGATCATGTTGTAGGGGTTCGACGTGCCGACCGACTTGGTGACAACGTCCGCAACGCCCAGCGATTCGAAGACGGCGCGCATCGGGCCACCGGCGATGATGCCGGTACCCTGAGGCGCCGACCGCAGCGTGACCTTGCCGGCACCGAAGTGACCGTTGCCGTCATGATGCAGCGTGCGACCGTCCTTCAACGGAACGCGCACCATCTTCTTCTTGGCAGCAGCCGTCGCCTTCGAGATGGCTTCCGGCACTTCGCGTGCCTTGCCATGACCGAAGCCTGCACGACCCTTGCCGTCACCGACGACGACGAGTGCTGCGAAGCCGAAGCGCTTACCGCCCTTGACCGTCTTCGAGACGCGGTTGATGTGCACCAGCTTCTCGATCAGCTCTTCGCCACCATCGTCCGAACCGGGACGACCGCCACGATTGTCGCGACCACCGCGACCGCCGTCACGACCACCGCGGTTGCCACCCGGGCCACCGCTGCGACCGCCACCGGGGCCACCACGACCGCCACCGCCGCCGCCACCGGGACGACCACGGCCACCGCCGGTGTTGCCCTGGTAGCCAGTGCTCTGCGGCACGTTCCCCGTTGCATTCTGGGCCGTGACGTCCTGTGCGGTCGTCTCGGGTGCGATTACCGCTGGCGTGTTGTTTTCGTCAGCCATGTCTTAGAACTCCAATCCGGCTTCGCGCGCGGCGTCGGCAAGAGCCTTCACGCGACCGTGGTAGAGGAAGCCGCCGCGATCGAACACGACCTGGGTAACGCCCGCTGCCTTGGCAGCCTCGGCGACGCGCTTGCCGACCGAAGTCGCCGCGTCGATGTTGGCGCCGGACGTGCCGCGCACGTCCTTCTCCAGCGTCGAGGCCGATGCGACCGTCGTGCCGGCGGCATCGTCGATCACCTGGGCGTAGATGTGCTTGCCCGAGCGATGCACCGACAACCGCGGACGGGTGCCTGCACGTGCGCGGAGCGCGGTACGATTGCGGCGACGCCGCTTGGCGAAAAGAGAAAGTCCCTTGGTCATTACTTCTTCTTCCCTTCCTTGCGGAAGATGAACTCGCCGTCGTACTTGATACCCTTGCCCTTGTAAGGCTCGGGCTTGCGCCACTGACGAATCTCCGCGGCCAGCTGGCCGACCATCTGCTTGTCCGTGCCCGAAATCTCGATCGTCGTGTTGTCAGGGGTCTTGACGTCGATCCCCTCCGGCACGTCGATGTTGACGTCGTGGCTGTAGCCGAGCTGCAGCTTGAGGTTGCGACCCTGGGCTGCGGCACGATAGCCGACGCCGTTGATCAGCAGCTTCTTGGTGAAGCCCTCCGACACGCCGGTGACCAGGTTCTGCACCATGGTCCGCTGCATGCCCCAGAACGCGCGAGCGCGCTTGGTGTCGTTGGCCGGCTGCACCGAGATGCCGCCGTCTTCGATCGTGTAGCTGATCTCGTCGCGAAGCGGCATCTTGAGGGTGCCCTTGGGGCCCTTCATCGTCAGCTGCTTGTTCTCGATGGTCGGCGTGATGCCTGCCGGTACGGTGACCGGCTTCTTACCAATGCGGCTCATCAGAACACCTCCGCGAGGACTTCGCCGCCAACGTTCTGCTCGCGTGCTTCGGAATCCGAAAGCACGCCGCGGGGCGTCGAGACGATGGTGATGCCGAGGCCGTTACGGACGCGCGGGAGTTCCTGCGAGCCGGAATAGACGCGACGGCCGGGCTTCGAGACGCGTGCGACATGCTTGATCGCAGGCTGGCCCTCGAAATACTTCAGCTCGATGCGAAGGCCGGCCGCGGGGCCCATCTGCTCTTCGCTATAGCCACGGATATAGCCTTCGCGCTGCAGAACGTCGAGCACGCGGACGCGCAGCTTCGACGCCGGCGTGAGGACGGAGTCCTTCTTCGCGCGCTGGCCATTACGGATACGGGTGAGCAAATCACCCAGGGGATCGGTCACTGCCATGATTTAGTCCTTACCAGCTCGACTTCGTGACGCCGGGGATGAGGCCCTTGTTGGCCAGATCGCGCAGCTGAATACGGCAGAGCCGGAACTTGCGGTAATAGGCGCGCGGGCGACCGGTCAGCTCGCACCGGTTACGGATGCGGGTCGGGTTCGCGTTGCGCGGCAGTGCCGCCATCTTGAGGCGAGCGATCAGACGCTCACCATCGTCGAGCGTCTTGTCCGCTGCGATTGCCTTCAGTGCCGCGTACTTCGGGGCATACTGCTTGACCATGCGCTTGCGGCGCTCGTTCTTGTTGACTGAACTCAGTTTCGCCATCGACTTAAGTTCTTTCTTTGCTAGCTCCCTTCCCGCTTGCGGGAGGGGTTGGGGGAGGGAAGGACCAACGCCTGTTAGGCGCGAGGCCCCTCCCCTGACCCCTCCCGCCAGCGGGAGGGGGACTTAGATTAAGCTGCCTTCTTCTCGTCGGCAGCGTCGTCTTCGATCGGGAACGGGAAACCGAACAGACGAAGAAGCTCGCGAGCCTCGTCGTCGGTCTTTGCGGTCGTCGTCACGATCACATCCATGCCGCGCACCTGGTCGATGCGGTCATAGTTGATCTCGGGGAAGATGATCTG
>JAJNQF010000221.1 GCA_021154945.1 Sphingomonas sp. | reverse complement strand
TGGGCTCCCGCCTTCGCGGGAGAACAGGCTTTGGGTCAGCTTTACCCCGCGACGGGGAGCTTGACCTTGCCCGCGTCATCGCGCTCCAGCGGCCCGTAGGACAGCACCGTCTCCAGCAGCAACGGCCCGCCATAGACGTGTGGGAACATCTGCCCCCCGCGCGACTCTTCCCACTTCACATCGTCGCCAATCGCTTCGAGATCGATCGCCGCCACGTGCAGGTCCGATTGCCCGGCGAAGTGCTTATCGACCGTTTCCGTCAGCTGCTCCGCGGTCGAGAGGTGGATATAGCCATCGGCCACATCCACCGGCGCCCCCGCAAAGCTCCCGCTCTCCAAGGTCGCCAGCTGCTCCCCCGTCAGCACCTTGTACGCGATCGGATCGCGGCTCATTCGCCGTCCTCCGGGCCCGCGGCCGTGTCTTCGCCGATCGTCGCGCCGGTATCCGGAGCGACCTCCGGCACGGCGTCGGCCAGGTTGATCTCGGCGTCTTCCTCGGTTTCCTCGATCCGTGCGGCCGAGACGACATGCTCGCCCTTCGCCACGTCGAACAGCTTCACGCCGGCCGAATTGCGGCTGATGACGCGGAGCGACGCCAGCGTCGTGCGGATCAGTTTCGCCTGGTTGGTGACCAGCATCAACTGATGGCCCTTCGCCGCGGCGAAGCTCGCCACGACGGGGCCGTTGCGCGCGATGTTATCGATGTTGGTGATGCCCTGGCCACCGCGACCCGTGCGGCGATAGTCATAGGCGCTCGACAGCTTGCCATAGCCGTTCTCGCAGACCGTCAGGATGAACTGCTCGCGGTCCTTGAGATCGTTGTAGCGCTCGTCGCCCATCCCGTGATCGCCCTCGCGCTCGCCCTTCCAGGGGGCGAACTTGAGGTACGTCTCGCGCTCCTCGGGCGTGGCGCCGACACGGTGGAGAACCGACAGCGAGATCACCTCGTCGTCGTTCTTCAGCGTGATGCCGCGCACGCCGGTCGACGTCCGGCTCTGGAACTCGCGCACGTCGTCGCCGGCAAAGCGGATCGCCTTGCCGCACTTGGTCGCGAGCAGCACGTCGTCATGCTCGCTGAGCAGCGCGACGCCGATCAGCTTGTCCTCGGAGCCCTCCTCGAAGCGCATCGCGATCTTGCCGTTCGACGGCACGTTGGTGAACGCATCCATCGCGTTGCGGCGCACGAGCCCGCGCTGCGTCGCGAACATCACGTGCAGGCGGCTCCACTCGCTCAGGTCCTCCGGCAGCGGGAGCACGGTCGAGATCGTCTCGCCCGGCGCCAGCGGCAGCAGGTTGATCATCGGCCGGCCGCGTGTCGCAGGCCCGCCCTCGGGCAGGCGCCAGACCTTGTAGCGATAGACCTTGCCGAGGTTCGAGAAGAACAGCACCGGGGTGTGCGTCGAGGTGACGAACAGCTCGGTGACGACGTCCTCGTCCTTCGTCGACATGCCCGCGCGACCCTTGCCGCCGCGGGCCTGCGCGCGGAACGTGTCGAGGCTGGTGCGCTTGATATAGCCCTGCATGGTCACGGTGACGACCATGTCCTCGCGCTCGATCAGGTCCTCGTCGTCGATGCCGTTGGCGGCCGCGGCGATCTCGGAACGGCGCGGGGTGGCGAATTCGTCGCGGATCGCGATCAGCTCGCCGCGCATCACTTCGTACAGCTTCGCACGGTCGCCGAGGATGTGGAGCAGCTCGCCGATCGTCGCCGCCAGCGCCTTCAGCTCGTCGCCGATCTCGTCGCGGCCGAGCAATGTCAGGCGGTGCAGGCGGAGATCGAGGATCGCGCGGACCTGCGGCTCGGACAGCTTGTAGATGCCCTCCTGCTGCTTGTCCTCGACCGCCTCGACCAGCGCGATGTACGGTGCGATCTCCTCGACCGGCCATTCGCGTGCGAGCAGCTTGCCGCGCGCTTCGGCCGGGCTCGACGAGCCGCGGATGATCTTGACGACCTCGTCGAGGTTGGTGACCGCGATGACGAGGCCGAGCAACAGATGCGCGCGCTCACGCGCCTTGGCGAGTTCGAACTTCGAGCGGCGGGTGATGACCTGCTCGCGGAAGGTAATGAACGCACCGATGATGTCGCGCAGGTTCAGCAGCTCTGGGCGGCCGCCGCGGATCGCGAGCATGTTGGCGGGGAAGCTCGACTGCGCGGGCGTGTGCCGCCAGAGCTGGTTGAGCACCACGTCGGGGGTCGCATCGCGCTTCAGGTCGATGACGATGCGGACGCCCATGCGGCTCGATTCGTCGCGGATGTCGCTGACGCCTTCGATGCGCTTGTCCTTGGCGGCTTCGGCGATCTTCTCAACCAGGCCGTTCTTGCCGGTCTGGAACGGGATCTCGGTCAGCACGATCGAGCGGCGGTCGCCCTTGCCCTCCTCGACGATGTGGCGCGAGCGGACGATGATCGAGCCGCGGCCGGTCTCGTACGCGGATTTCGCGCCCGCGCGGCCGAGGATGATCGCGCCGGTCGGAAAGTCGGGACCGGGGACGATCTCGAACAGTTCCTCCGTCGTGATCGCGCCGTTTTCCATGTAGGCGAGGCACGCGTCGATGACTTCGCCGAGGTTATGCGGCGGGATGTTGGTCGCCATGCCGACCGCGATGCCGCCCGCGCCGTTGACCAGCAGGTTCGGGAAGCGCGCCGGCAGCACAGAGGGCTCACGCTCCGAGCCGTCATAGTTGGGCGTGAAGTCGACCGTATCCTTGTCGAGATCGCCGAGCAGCGCGTTGGCCACCTTGCCGAGGCGGGCCTCAGTGTAGCGCATCGCCGCGGGCGGATCGGGATCCATCGAGCCGAAGTTACCCTGGCCGTCGATCAGCGGCACGCGCATCGACCAGTCCTGCGTCATGCGGGCCAAGGCGTCGTAGATCGAGCTGTCGCCGTGCGGATGGTATTTACCCATCACGTCACCGACGAT
>JAJNQF010000207.1 GCA_021154945.1 Sphingomonas sp. | reverse complement strand
CACCACCGCCCCAAATAGTAGCTTCACCAATAATAGCACCACCCCGGCGGAGGCCGGGGTGGTGCCGTAGTGGTCGGACCACCTGCTACTACATAGTCAGCAGATTCTCGGTAGAATTGGTGTGCGGTTTGGGAGGTTAGCGGACGATCCTCTTTCTACTCTCGCGGTATTCCCGAAATGCGGCCCACACGAGCAAGACAGCAAGGATAAGGATGGCTCTCGTCGGAAGGTGACTGATGGCGGACTGTAAGTCGCTGTCAATCCAGTCGAATGCGAACTGTCCAATCAATATCGGCAAGCCGACCATGACGATGAGTTTTAGGATACGGCGCGGCATCTGCCCATCGTATCTAAGTCCCGGATGTCTGCAAGTGGACGTTTTCAGCCGTAGTTCGTGATCATGTCGCGAGACGATCGAATACCGACCGTCTCGCCGAACCGCACCGGCGTTTACTTCGCCGACGCTGGCGCCGCTGCAGCCGCCTCCGGACCCGGCTTGTCCTTCACCGTCCGGTCGAGGAAGTTCAGGATCGTCCCCCAGACATGCTCGCTAATCCCCGGCCCCGATACGCGGTGCGTGTAGCCGGGGTAGAACATCATCTCGAACGGCGTCGCGGTCGCCTGCATCCTTGCTGCGACCTTGGTCGAATTGTCGAGGAACACATTGTCGTCCGCCATGCCGTGGATCAGCAACAACGGATCGACGATCTTGTTCGCCTCCTCGACCGCGGCCGACGTCGAGTAGCTCGCCGGGTCCTTCGCCGGATCGCCGAGATAGCGCTCGGTGTAATGCGTGTCGTACAGCTGCCAGTCGGTGACCGGCGCGCCCGACACCGCGGCCGCATACACGCCCGGGGTCTTCTCCAGCATCTTCAGCGACATATAGCCACCATAGGACCAGCCATAGGTCGCGATCTTGGTCGGCTCGACGAACGGCAGCGACTTCAGATAGTTCGCCCCCGACAGCTGATCCTCGACTTCGACCGTGCCCATCGCGTGATAGATCTGGTCCTCGAACGCCTTGCCGCGGTTGTAGGAGCCGCGGTTGTCGATCTTGAAATAGATCCAGCCGCGATCGACGAGGTATTGCGGCAATCCGCCCTGCCAGCCGCGCGTGACCTGCTGGCCGGTGCCGGGGCCACCGTAATGTTCGAAGAACACCGGGTATTTCTTGCCCGGCTCCAGCGGCGGCGTGATCATCTCGTAATAGAGCGTCATGCCATTCTTCGCCTTCAGCGTCCCGAACTTGGTTTCCTGGTGGCTCGACAGATACGGGTAATAGGGGTGCCCCTCGACCACCGCATTCTCGTTGATCCACGAGATCCGCTTGCCGGTCGCGTCCGCCAGATAGACCTGGGTCGGCTGCTTCGGATTCGAGCGCGAGATGATGAAACGGCTCGCGGCCGCGTCCATCGTCGCGCTGTTCCACCAGCCGGTTTCGGTCAGCTTGGTGATCGCGTTCGGCTTGGCGACATCGACCGAATAGAGCTGCTGCTCGAGCACGTCATCCTTGTTGCCGAGGAAGAACAAGCGGCCCTTCGTCTCGTCGACGCCGACCAGATCGGTGACGACCCAGTCGCCCTTGGTCAGCTGCGTCCATTTGCCCGATGCGAACCGATAGAGATGCCCATAGCCGCTCCGCTCCGACCGCCAGATCAGGCTGCCGTCCTTCAGGACATGATAGGCATCGGACAGGTTGAGCCAGCTCTTCACGCCGGACTTCTCGGTGAACAGGATCGTCGACTTGCCCGTCGCCGGATCGACGCGGAGCATCTCCAGCAGCTTCTGGTCGCGGCTCTGGCGCTGGACCAGCAGCATCCGGCCATCCGGCGTCCAGTCGACGCGTGCGAGATAGATGTCGGGGTTGGTGCCGAGATCGACCTTCACCTGGCCCGAGCCGTCGGGCTTCATGATATACAGGTCGACCAGCACGTTGGGCGTGCCGGCGGCGGGATAGCGCTGCTCGTACACCTTGGTGCCCGTCGCGCCGATCGACGCACGCGTCGCGGTGTGGACCGGCGCTTCGTCGAACCGCTCGACCGCGACATATTGCTCGTCGGGCGACCACCAGTATCCGGTGCGGCGATCCATTTCCTCCTGCGCGACGAATTCCGCCTCGCCGAAATGGACGGTGCCTCCGCCGCCGGTGGTGACGGCGCGCGCGGCGCCACCGCTCAGCGGTTGGACGAACACGTTCTGGTCGCGGACGAACGACACGAAGCCGCCCTTGGGGCTGACCACCGGGTTCAGTTCGCCGCCGGGCGTGTTAGTCAGTCGCGTGACCTTGCCGTCGAGCCCGGCGAGATACAGGTCGCCGTCGAGCGGCACGAGGATCGACTTGCCGTCGGGCGCCCAGTCATAGGCGACGATGCCCTTCTGCCCGCCGATCCGCGCACGCTCGCGCTGCATCTTCTCGGCCTCGGTCAGTTCGGCGCCGCTGCCGACCTTCTTCGAATCGACCAGCATCCGCGCCTGCCCGGTCGCGGTATCGACCGCCCAGAGATCGAAGCGCTCCTTCTCGTCGTCGCGGTTGCGCAGCGAGGTCAGCAACGTCCCGTCCGGCGACAGCCGCACCGCGCGGGGTTGCGATCCCGACAGGTCCGGATTGCCGAAGACGCGCGCCATCGTCAGGTCGCCGGGCTTCGCCGCCTCGACAGGCCGCACCGGTTCAGGCGCGGGCGTCGTCGCCGCAGGGCCAGAGGCGGGCGTCACCTGATCAGCAGCCATCGCGGCGGTTCCGACCGAAGCGAGCGCAAGCCCGAGCAACCATGTTCGCATCCTGTAGACTCCGTGGGATCATCCCGCCGGATACCGCCCGGCGGCCCGAAGATGTTCGGTGGCGCGTTATCGCGACGGCATGCGGGAACGTAAAGGGGAGACGTACAGAACGCGTCGCAACGCCGATCTTAACTTAGCCGGGCGCCGACCGCCGAGCATGTGATAATTACCGCGTCGTAAACCGCGTCTTTACGCGCTTCGTTTAAACCGACCGACGAGAACCTTGCCGTGGACGTTCGTTCACGGCGCAGCACGACCGGAGTATGATGGTCTCGACCACGGTACCGCAGGGCAACGAGCCCGCAGGCGAGCGCAGCGCATGGCAGGCGCTCGTCCGGCTGGCCGAGGCCGACGGCAGCGTCGCGCACCCGCATTATCGCCGCCTGATTTCGGGTGGTCAGGCGCCCCGCAACCTGTCCGACGCGGTCCACGCGCTGTGCTCGGTACACGGCGACCATCCCGGCATGATCGCCGACGTCCTGGCGCACACGGTCCAGCCCGAGGCGCAAAACTGGCTGACCGCCGCGGCCGCCGGGTTCGTCGACGAGCGCACCTATCTCGCGCAGCTGACCGCCGCGGTCGGCCCGCTGCCCTCGACGCCCGGCCAGGCGGAGACCGAATCGGCGCTGGTCGGCGAACGGCACGCGTTCGAAATGCTCGCCCGGTCCGAGCGGCGCGGCTGCGCGACCGGCGCGGTTGCGGCGCTGTTGCTCGATTGGGGCTCGATCCGCGGGATGCTCGATATCGCCGCAGAGCGCTTCGGGCTCCCAGTACCCGCACCGACATTCCCCTCGAACGCAGACACCGCGGCGACGATCGCGGCGATTGGAAACGCGCCCGGCGTCCAGCGCGCGATCCTGTTCGGTGCACAACAGCTGTTCGCGCAGCACCGCGGTCTGTGGTCGCTGCTCGAAGCCCGTGCGAGTGCCCGCGGGGATCTGTAACCGGCTTGCACGGGGCTGCGGAATCCCTCTATCCATACCCGGTATTCAGAACCGGACGGGACATCGCATGAAGCGCTTCGAAGGCACCCAGAGCTACGTCGCGACCGACGATCTGAAAGTCGCGGTCAACGCCGCCGTCACGCTGCGCCGCCCGCTGCTGATCAAGGGCGAACCCGGAACCGGCAAGACCGTCCTCGCGTACGAGATCGCCAAGGCGCTCGGGGCGCCGCTGATCGAGTGGAACATCAAGTCGACCACCAAGGCGCAGCAGGGCCTGTACGAATATGACGCGGTCGCCCGCCTGCGCGACGGCCAGCTCGGCGACGCGCGCGTCCACGACATCGGCAACTATATCCGCAAGGGGAAATTGTGGGAGGCGTTCACCCAGCCCGCCCCGCCCGTCCTGCTGATCGACGAGATCGACAAGGCCGATATCGAGTTCCCCAACGACCTGTTGCAGGAACTCGATCGGATGGAGTTCCACGTCTACGAGACCAAGGAAACGGTGCGCGCGGTCGAGCGCCCGATCGTCATCATCACCAGCAACAACGAGAAGGAACTGCCCGACGCGTTCCTGCGCCGCTGCTTCTTCCACTATATCAAGTTCCCCGATC
>JAJNQF010000183.1 GCA_021154945.1 Sphingomonas sp. | reverse complement strand
AAGGACATGTTCCTCGCGATGACGCCCGCCAACGACCTCGAATTTCGCTACGGCGTCAACGTGCCGACCCTGCGCGTGGAGGGCATGACGGTGGCGAGTGGCTGATCCGCGCCGCCGCGGACCGGAACCGTCGCCGGAATGGCTGCGCGCGATGGCCGACGCCGTCGCGAAGATCGCCATGGAGGCCGGCGCGATGGCGCACGACCGCTTCGACACCGATTTCCAGCGCTGGGAAAAGACCCCCGGTAGCCCGGTCTGCGAACTCGACATCGCGATCGACCGGATGCTCAAGGCGCGGCTGTCGACCTTGCTCCCTGAGGCGGGATGGTTGTCCGAAGAGACCGCCGACAACGCCGACCGCCTCGCGCATGACCTGCTCTGGGTGGTCGACCCGATCGACGGTACGCGCGACTATATCCGCGCGAGGCCAGGCTGGTGCGTGTCGGTCGCGCTGGTCGATCGCGGTCGCCCGGTGATCGGCATCCTCGACGCCCCCACGCGCGACGAGCACTGGCGTGCGGTGGTCGGGCAGGGCGCCACCCGCAACGGCGTGGCGCTCAAGACCGGCACCCGCACGGAATTCGCCGGCAGCCGCACCCCCGTCGACGCCCTCCCCAAAGCCGACCGCGACCTCGTCATGGTCCACAAACCCAACTCGATCGCGCTCCGCATCGCGATGGTCGCCGCCGACGAAGCCGACCTCGTCGCCACCCTCCGCTGGGGCAACGAATGGGACATCGCCGCGGCGGTGCTGGTCGCGAGCGAAGCAGGGGCGACGGTGAGCGATGCGCTCGGCGCACCGCTGGTGTTCAACAAGCCGCGCCCGCAGGCGTTTGGGGTGCTGGCCTGCACCCCAGGCATCCACACCGCGGCGGTCGAGCGACTAGCGGATCGAGCACGCACGGTACTGGGTTAACGACGGTGATCGGGTAGAGAGCAGAATGGCGGCTTTTGGCGCTTCTGGTCGAGCAAATCGTCAACACGCACGGGAGTTCGACTAAAGATTGAATTCAACGAAACTGCCCCAACGTGGTGCAGGCTGAGCTATCTCATCCAACTGATCGAGCAAATCGACCCGGTGATCGCTGTGCTCCAGAAATTGCCGTTTGAGGAAATTTACAGTCAGCCGTGGCTTGCGACCGAGGAAGAATAGCCGATCTCGCGAATACACCTGAGTGATATCGTTCACTTGGTCCACCATCCATGGTGCGGCTCGAATGGCAGCGCAGTTCCGATCGGTCCGCATGGCTGTGGGGGTGCAAATATAGACGCACAAATGTGGCGTGAGCGGTATCAGCGCTCTGCCATCCACCCGGTTCGCCTGAAGGCTGCCGGACAGCCAATCCAAATAGCCGTCACCACAGATGAAGCGACTGTGATCCGAATGCAGGATAACGAAGAAGCGGTTCGTCATAACCCCTTTCTGGCACAGCTTTTTCGCCAGCAAATAGCTCTGGCGCATATTTGCTTTTCCCACGTTCTCGCTCACAGGCAGTCCAAATTGTGCGGGGAAGTTCTCATACTTCGATCGATAGGATGGGCTCCGAATCAGAAGCGAGTAGAGCAGGAGTAGAAGGTCGCGGCTCGCCTTTTCCTCAATATGATGCTTGGAGCAGGTTTCCGTGAATACTCGATCAATTTTCCGGAAGGACTTCCACCAACTTTCTAACGCCGAGAGCGATTTACCAAGCGGCTTTAGGTCCTTCAGGTTGCCGATAATTCGGTGAACTTCGTTGTCGATATCGAACTCGTCTTCGAAATTTGTATCACCCCAAACATCGCCACGAAACAGCGTGTGGCCGTGAATCTTAAGTCCGATCTTCCGGTTTTCACTTTTCTTCTTCCCGGTATTTCCAGCCGCGTCGATCCAAGAAACATCGCCGTTCTCGTCGGACCAGTAATTTTGTAAAACAACCGGCCACCAATGATGGTATTTTGATTTGTTCCTCCCACTCATTTCGGCGCGTCTTGTGTGTCAATCACGCCGAAAATCATCTTAATATCCATTCCCATACTTTCGATTGGTTCAAGGTATCGCCCGCCTGACAACCATTCATTCCGTAATTCCAGCGATCCGGGCTAAGCCCGCAACAGCGAGGGTGATTGTACGGATCGCTAGCACGTGAACAAATGTCGCAAGTTGGGCTGGACTTGTTGCATCGAGAATAACCGTAACCGGGCGATCGTTACTGATGCCCTGACCCAACACGCTTACCCTTCGTCCGGCTGGTCACATGAAACTGCAAACACCGATCGCACCGATATGCTCTGAGCGGCACGCGCCCGGCTCCCGCCACCACCAGCGCGTCTGCCTCCGACACGAACCGCGCCTTTCTGCGGCAGACGCTGAGCCGGGTGCGCTTCACCCGCTCAATCCTTGTACTTCATCTCCAGGAAGCGCCCTCGCGTCGACAGATTGTCGAGGTCGCTCTGCGCAAGGCGGGCGGTCATTTCGCCGATCTCCTGTTCGATCAGCTTCAGCCCGTCGACCAGTTCGGCGTCGGGCGTGCGGCCGTTGCGCGGGGTGGTGCGGAGCGACGCCGGGACTTTCTCGTAATCCTTGACGAAGGCGGGCAATTGTTCGCCGATCAGTTTGCGCACGTCGACCGCTTCCTGCGTGTTCGCGTCGAGCGTCGCCAACTGCGGCGTCAGCGTTTCGAGGCGCAGGCCGATCTTGTCGACCAGCGTCATCGCCGGCGCGGGCAGGGCGGAGCGTTGCGCCTCCAGCCAGCGTTCGGTCTGCGCAGGCAGCGCGCGGATGTCGACCGCGGCGAGGCGTTCGGAGGTCGGTGCGCGTTCTGCAGGCCACACCGCGAACAACACCGTGGCGGCGACCAGCAGCGCCATCACCAGCATCGCGCCGCCGATCCCGAGCGGCACGATCCAGCCGATCACCATTGCCGCGATCAGGATCGACACGTCGGCGACCGCGATCCGGGTCAGCCGCTTGCCGATCGCCTGCGTCTGCCGCGCCCGCCCCCGCGATGGCGAGCGTGCGATGACGGTGCCCGTCCGGTCGTCGGAAATGCGCGACCAGGAGGCGCGGGCGCTGGCGATGGCGTCGTCGACTTCGCTCACGAGGGTTACATCGCCTCCAGCTTGAACGGGCTGGGCGACGGTCCGCCCAACTGCCCCTGCGTCGCCCCTTCGGCCCGCGCGATATAGCCGCGGGATTTATCGACCTCGTTCGACAGCGCGCCGACCGTCACCTTCATCGAATCGAGCGCCTTCAGCTTGAACACGTCGATCGCGTCCATCGTGTCGTAGATATTCTGGAACGCGCGTTGCAGCGTTTCCAGCGGGATCGTCGCCGACGCCGCCTGCTCGTGAATCTGCGCGGTCTGCGATTTCAGCAGCTTGCCGGTCGAATCGATGATGTTCGCGGTGGTCGTGTTGAGCGCGGTGATCTGCTCCAGCACCAGCTTCTGGTTGGTCAGCGCCTGCGCCACCGTCACCGCGGTGCGCAGCGCCGAGACGGTCGTGGTCGAGGCGCGATCGACGCCCTTCACCAGCTCGACATTGTTCTTCTTGACCAGATCGAGCGCGAGATACCCCTGCACGGTGACCGCCATCTGCGTCAGCAGGTCCTGCGTGCGCTGGCGCGTGTAGAACAGCGCGGTCTCGCGGATCGCCTTGGCCTTTGCGGGATCGGTATGGTCGAGGTCGTTGGCGACGTCCTCCAGCTTGGCGTCCATCGTCTTCGAGAGATGGATCATCTGTTCGAGCCGGCCCATCGCCGCCCACAAATTCGCGCGCTCGGTATCGATCGCGGCATTGTCCATCAGCAGCTCGTCCTTGCCCGAGCCGAGGCTCTTCAGGATCTGCGCGATGTGCGTCTGCGACGATTTGTAACCGTCGAAATAATTGCGCATCTTGCCCCCGAACGGGATGATCCCGAACAGCTTCTGCGGCGCGGTCAGGTTGCCCTTCTTGCCCGGATCGAGATCCTCGACGACGCGGCGCAGCTCGGCGAGGTCCTTGCCGACGCCGGTCTCCTGATCCATCGCCTTGACCGGGCGATCGAGGAACCGGTTCGACTGGCCGGCGGCCTCGCGGATCTCCTTCGCGCCCATCGCCGTGATCGCGTCGACCCGCTTGCCGAACTCGGGCGAATTGACGTCCTGCGCGACGAGATCGGTGACGAAGCCCGACACGCGCTCCTCAAGCTGCGACTTCACGCCGGCATCGACGGGCACCAGCCCGGCGGCCTTGGCGGCGGCGACGGTGGGTACGGGATCGGGCGGCGTCAAAACCAGGTCCGGCTCTTCGTTCAGCGTCTCGGGTGTCGTCGCCATGCGTAATCTCCGTTCGATGGGACATCGTGGCTGCAACCCGTCCCGCGTTCAAGTGGCATATATAGATAACACACCGCTCTTGCCAACCGCGCCTTGAAACCAAGGGACGGCGTCGACAGCTTGGGGCCGACATCACAGGAGTTCCAGCATGCGCGCCATCGGCTATACCCAGTCGCTTCCGATCGACGATCCGCAGTCGCTCGTCGATCTCGACATCGCCAAGCCCGAAGCGACCGGCCGCGACCTGCTCGTCGAGGTGAAGGCGGTGTCGGTCAACCCGGTCGACACCAAGATCCGCCAGAACCGCGCCGATCCCGACGGCAAGCCGCAGGTGCTTGGCTGGGACGCGGCGGGTATCGTCGTCGCGATCGGACCCGACGTGACAAAGTTCGCGGTCGGCGACGCGGTGTTCTACGCCGGCGCGATTGACCGGCCCGGCACCAATGCCGAATACCACCTCGTCGACGAACGGATCGTCGGCCACAAGCCGCAGTCGCTCGATTGGGCGCAGGCGGCGGCGCTGCCGCTGACCTCGATCACCGCGTGGGAGACGCTGTTCGACCGCCTCGACGTGCGCAAGCCCGTGCCCGGTGCGGCGAACGCGATCCTGATCATCGGCGGTGCCGGCGGGGTAGGGTCGATCACGATCCAGCTCGCCCGCAAGCTCACCGACCTGACGATCATCGCCACCGCTTCGCGCGACGAGACGCGCGGCTGGGTCGAAGATCTCGGCGCGCACCACGTGATCGATCACCGCAAGCCGCTCGCCGAGCAGGTCGAGGTGCTGGGGATCGGCGCGCCGGCGTACGTGTTCTCGACGACGCATACCGACGAGCACATCGCCGAGATCGCGACGTTGATCGCGCCGCAGGGCCGCCTCGCCCTGATCGACGACCCCAAGACGCTCGACATCGCGCCGCTCAAGCAGAAGTCGATCTCGGTCCACTGGGAGCTGATGTACACGCGCTCGCTGTTCCAGACCCCCGACATGGGCGAGCAGGGTAGGTTGCTCGACGAGGTCGCGGCGTTGGTCGATGCGGGGACGATCCGGACGACGCTGGCGGAGAATTTTGGGAAAATCGACGCGGCGAATTTGCGGCGGGCGCACGAGCGGATCGAGAGCCATACGGCCAAGGGTAAGATCGTGCTGGAGGGATTCTGAGCCATTCCACTCGGCGATGATCGCCACCTAAGTTCAAGCCCCACCCCGGCGAAGGCCGGGGCCCAGTTGGGGGACGTTGCTAACGGATTGCGGCACGTCGTTATTGCCACCTTTCCAACTGGGCCCCGGCCTTCGCCGGGGTGGTGGTATTAAAGGGCGGTCCTGACCCTTCTTCTCGTTCCCCCGCGAACGCGGGGGCCCAGGAGCCAAGGGTGTCATCGCTCGTAACCCTGGCCCCCCGCCTCCGCGGGGGAACGGCTTTGGGCTGATGTGGGGCATCTCACCGCCGAATAAGACTGGCGGCCACCAAACCACACGATACTCTACACCATGCTCCGCCCGCTGATCCTCGCGCTCGCCCTTCTCCCCGCGGCCACCACGAATCGCCCCCCGCCAGCAGACCCACTCACCGCCACGATCCACACCGAAGACGCCGACCGCTTCGCAACCCTATTCGCTAAGACCAAAGGCAAACCCACCGCCGCGCAACTGAAACGCGACTATCTCGACAAGGGCAGTTTCGGGATCGGCGTCTTCACCCCCGGCCGCATCGTCGACGCGAACACCCTCGCGCAAGCGATCGCCACCAACCCCACCCGCTACGCACAGGCGATCAAGACCTGCCTCCCCGTCGCGAAGGCCGCCACCGCCGATCTCCGGTCGATCTATCTCGGCCTCCACGGCGCGCTCCTCGACGTGAAGCTGCCCCAAGTCTATATAGTCTTCGGCGCGGGCAATTCCGGCGGAACGGCAGGTCCCGGCGCGCAGGTACTCGGGCTTGAGGTCCTCTGCCGCATGTCCCCCACGCCCGAGAAACTCCGCCAGACGCTGCGCCATTTCTTCGCGCACGAGACGGTGCATTCGTTCCAGCAAGACGCCGGCATGACGCTCGCCCGCGATCCGCTGCTCACCGCGATCCTCGTCGAGGGCGCCGCGGACTTTATCGCGCAACTCGTCACCGGCGAGGAGCCAGACGCTGCCCGCGCAGCCTGGGCGAGCCCGCGCGAAGCCGAGCTCTGGCGCCAGATGCAGGCCGACATCGCGCTCACCCGCAAGCTCACCGACAAGGACGACCCGGAGGAAGGCTCACCCGAAGCCAAGGCCTATGCGCGCTGGATCGGCAACTACTCGACGCCGCCCGCCGGCTGGCCACCCGAACTCGGCTATTGGATGGGCCTGCGGATCTGGCAGCGTTACTACGCAGCCGCGCCCGACAAACACGCCGCATTGAGAGCGATGCTGGCGGTCCGCGAACCCCGTGCGATTCTCGCCGCCGGAACATACAAGCGCCGCGGAGGTTCCCTCTAAAGGCGACGAAATGCCGCTGCGGCTTCCCGCGGCGCAACAATTACGCTATGGCGCGCGCCAACCCCGTTCCTCGATTAAGAGAATACATTCATGAGCCTCCGCAACGTGGCGATCATTGCGCACGTCGATCACGGCAAGACGACGCTGGTCGACCAGCTCTTCCGCCAGTCCGGCACCTTCCGCGACAACCAGCGCGTCGAAGAGCGCGCAATGGATTCGAACGACCTCGAAAAAGAGCGTGGCATCACCATTCTCGCCAAGCCGACCTCGGTCGACTGGACTCCTCCCGGCGAGTCCGAGAGCATTCGCATCAACATCGTCGACACGCCCGGCCACGCCGATTTCGGCGGCGAAGTCGAGCGCATCCTCTCGATGGTCGACGGCGTCGTCCTGCTGGTCGATTCGTCGGAAGGCGCGATGCCGCAGACCAAGTTCGTCACCGGCAAGGCGCTGGCCCTCGGCCTGAAGCCGATCGTCG
This sequence comes from Sphingomonas sp., assembly GCA_021154945.1. Taxonomy (GTDB): domain Bacteria; phylum Pseudomonadota; class Alphaproteobacteria; order Sphingomonadales; family Sphingomonadaceae; genus Sphingomonas. Next base: position 4,624 of record JAJNQF010000183.1, on the reverse strand, counting down.
TCGTCAACAAGGTCGACCGTAACGACGCGCGCATCCAGGAAGTGCTCGACGAAGTGTTCGACCTGTTCGTGTCGCTCGACGCGAACGACGACCAGCTTGACTTCCCGGTGCTCTACGCATCGGGTCGCAACGGCTATGCCTCGACCGACATGGACGCGCGCGAAGGCACGCTGATCCCGATGTTCGAGACGATCGTGAAGCACGTGCCGCCGCCCGCCGTAGAAGTCGCCGGCGTGCCGTTCACCTTCCTCGTCACGCTGCTCGACCGCGATCCGTTCCTCGGCCGCGTCCTCACCGGTCGCGTCAATTCGGGTACGGTGAAGACCAACCAGCCGATCCACGCGCTGAACAACGACGGCAAGATCATCGAGACGGGCCGTGCGTCCAAGATCATGTCGTTCCGCGGTCTCGACCGCGTGCCGGTCGACGAAGCCAAGGCCGGTGACATCATTTCGCTGGCTGGGCTTTCGGTCGCGACCGTGGCCGACACGATCGCCGACATCACGGTGACCGAGCCGCTGCACGCGCAGCCGATCGATCCCCCCACGCTGTCGATGCGGTTTGCCGTGAACGATTCGCCGATGGCGGGCCGCGAGGGCACCAAGGTGACGTCGCGCATGATCCGCGAGCGCCTGTTCCGCGAAGCCGAGTCGAACGTCGCCGTCAAGGTGACCGAGGCGGCCGACAAGGACAGCTTCGAAGTCGCCGGCCGCGGCGAGCTTCAGCTGGGCGTGCTGATCGAGACGATGCGCCGCGAGGGCTTCGAGCTGGGCATCTCGCGTCCGCGCGTGCTGTTCGGCGAGGACGAGAACGGCAAGAAGACCGAGCCGTACGAGACCGTCATCATCGACGTCGACGAGGAGCATTCGGGCACCGTCGTCGAGAAGATGAACACCCGTAAGGCCGAGATGACCGACATGCGTCCGTCGACCGGCGGCAAGACCCGCATCACCTTCTCGGCGCCGTCGCGCGGGATGATCGGCTATCATGGCGAGTTCCTGTCCGACACGCGCGGCACGGGCATCATGAACCGGCTGTTCGAGAAGTACGGCCCGCACAAGGGTCCGATCGAGGGTCGCAAGAACGGCGTGCTGATCTCGAACGGTTCGGGCGAAGCGAACAACTACGCGCTGGGTCCGCTCGAAGAGCGCGGCATCCTGTTCGTGGGCCACGGCGAGGCGCTCTATGAGGGCATGATCGTCGGCGAGAACGCCAAGCCGGACGACCTTGAGGTCAACCCGATGAAGACCAAGGCGCTGACCAACTTCCGCGCTTCGGGCGGCAAGGACGATCAGGTCCGCCTGTCCCCGCCGAAGCGCGCGACGCTGGAGCAGGCGATCGCCTACATCGACGACGACGAGATGGTCGAAGTCACGCCGAAGTCGATCCGCCTGCGCAAGCGCTTCCTCGATGCGAACGAGCGTAAGCGGGCGAGCCGGGCTAAGCAGAGCGCGTAAGCCTGGCACGGCGAAGCCGGCCAAGCTTACAAGCTCGGCCGGCCTCGCTCAGGCGAGGTCCGACGGCACGGCTTCGCCGGGTCGCTCTGGTGAAGAAACGAAGAAGGGCCGGGGGGAAATCTCCGGCCTTTTTGTTTGGGAGGGAACCTCGGGCGACGGAGCCTCTTTCGATCCTCCACCGCAAGGGGGAGGTGGCTGGCGCTTGCCAGTCGGAGGGGGCGGTAAGGGCAACCTCGGTCCCGTGTCCTCCCCCTCCGTCACCTTCGGTGCCACCTCCCCCTTGGCGGGGGAGGATCGCAAAATTACCCGACCAGCCGCATTACCTGCTCGACCTCACCGCCGGGCATCCCGACCCGAAACGTGTTCCGGCCCGCCGTCTTCGCCGCGTACAGCGCCGCATCGGCCACCGCGAACATCGCCTCGGCATCATAGGCATAGCCGTCGCCCGCCATCGCGATCCCCGCGGACGCCCCGACCCGCAGGTTCTCTCCCGCCCAGACGATCGGCATCCGCAGATCGGCCAGCGCCGCAGCGAGCCGCAGTTCGAGCGCCGCGCCCAGCGTTTCCGCGCCGACCAACACCGCGAACTCGTCCCCACCGATCCGCGCGATCATCGGCGCGTCCGGAAACCCCGCCGCCAGCCGTTCCGCCACCACGCGCAGGCACGCATCGCCGGCGGCGTGCCCGAGCCGATCGTTGACCTGCTTGAAGCCGTCGACGTCGAACAGGATCAGCGCCCCCAGAGGTGCAAGTCCAGACCCGCCCGCGGGCGCATCGAGGAACCGGTTCTGGAACACCGCGCGGCTCGCGAGCCCGGTCAGCGCGTCATGCTCGGCGAGCTGCCGCATCGCCTCCCAGCGCAGCTTCTCCTCGGTGATGTCCTGCTTGAGCCCGTAAAGCCGCCGCGCGCGCCCGCCTTCGACGACGACGTTGCCGGTCAGCCGCATCCACCGCCGCGCGCCATCGGTCCGGACGATTTCCGCATCGACCGAAAACCGGCCCCGCTTGGCGTCCCCGCTCGTCCCGGCGTCCGCAATCGCCTGCGCGCGTGCCCGTTCCATGGTCTCGCGAGACTCCTCGGCGTACATCGCCACGGTCTCGCGCCGATCGACCCGTGTGTCCGCGGGCAGCCCGAAGAGGTCGTAGATCCCTGCGGTCCACAGCAGCGACGAATCTGCCAGGTCACAGCTCCAGGCACCCATTCCCGCCAGCGCGAGTGCGCGTTCGATCAGCGCTGCCTTGTCGAATGTTTCCCCAGACGTCGTCGGCGACCAGATATCGATCGTCGTCGTCATGCCTTGAGCCTATTTCGCCCGCCCCGTTTTGCCATGGCAGGAGGATATTCGCTCAACCGTTAAGAGCGAATGGCGATACAACGAGTTTGGATGTTAGTTGCTTACAAGGTGGGCCGATTACGGTTCGCCCGCCTCAAGCAGCAGTGATCCGCCCGCCGCGCGACAACATCTCGCCACTCGTCACGATCACCCGATCCCCAAGCTTGACCTGCCCGAAGATCAGCTTCGCAAACGCGGTCGGCACGCCCACACAGCCATGCGTCGCGTACTTCCCCTCCATCAGCGCGCTGCCATGGATCGAAATCCCGTCATTGGTCAGCCGCAGCATGTACGGCATCGGCGCACCATACAGGTTCGACACATGATGCGCGTCCTTCTGTGTGATCTTGAACACGCCGAGCGGCGTCGGTTTCTCGTCCGCGCCATAGATGACCGCCGCCGTGCCGATCTCGTACCCCGCGCGAAAGATCGACAAGGTCTGCGCGACGAGGTCGACGGTGATCACGATCGGCCCCTCGGGCACGCCCTCCGTATCCCAGTAATAGGCGCCATGCTGCAGCGGCTCGGGCACATCCAGCACCCGCTTCACAACATATCCCTCGTCCGGCTCCGCGGCGGCGGCGGCGACCAGGGAGGGGACGGTCGCTGGCTTCGGCACGGCTTGCGGGACAGGCGGCGCGACCTGCGCCCCGGCCACCCGCACGGGCGCTTCCGTGGCGCGCACCTTCACCGGCGATCCCGACAAGGCCAGCCCGCCGATCAGTACGGCGCTGCCCCCTAGAACGGCAAAGGCGATCGCTCGCGTCGTCATGGTTTTGCGCATGGCATCACCCTATCCCATATTCGTGGACGAAGCCCAGACGTGCCCCGCTACCGGGTGTCCCTGCGCGGGACCACACAGTTATACCGTGGGTTAACAGCCCGTTCCGGCGCAGTTCAGACCGAATCGCCTAGAGCCTGAAACACGGTCGGACACTTATGCGTTTGTCCCAGGCGGACCGGGCGTAACTAGTAACGGAGTTCGGATGATGAACGGATTTTTGAAGAAGGCAGGTTTGGGGGTAGCCCTTGCAGCGACCACGCTGACAGCCGCGGTACCGGCCGATGCGCAGCGCTGGGGCCGCGGCGGCTATGGACGCGGCTATGGCTGGGGCGGGTATCACCATCGCGGTGGCGGCAATGCGGCCGGTGCGGCGGTGCTCGGCGGTATCCTTGGCTTGGGCGTCGGTGCGGCGATCGCGAGCAGCAATCGCCCGCGCTATTACGACCGCGGCTATTATGCGCCGCCGCCCGTGGCGTATTACAGCCCGCCGGTTCGCACCTATTACCGCGAGGATTATCGTCCGCGGTGCTGGAACGAGTGGCGGGTCGATCCCTATTACGGCGACCGGGTGTCGGTGCAGGTCTGCAGCTGATCCGAACACACCAATCGCAAGGAGGCGTCGGGAGCAATCCCGGCGCCTCTTTTGCATCACGTGCTTTTTTCTGGCGCGGGGCGGGCGCTTGCCGCTAGACGCGCGACCATGACCGACACGCCAAACACCCCCGAGACCGAAGCCGCCGCCACCCCGGCCGCAACCGGCGACACGCCCCCCGATCGCCTATCGATCAACCAGCGCAGCCCGTTCTTCCAGCAGGAGCTGCTCGAACGCGGCATCGGCATCCGCTTCAAGGACAAGGTGCGCCACGACGTCGAGGAATATTGCATCTCGGAAGGCTGGATCCGCGTCGCGCTCGGCAAGAAGGTCGACCGCAACGGCAATCCCCTGACGCTGAAGCTGGTCGGCCCGGTGGAAGCTTGGTTCGAGCGCCCGGCGGCGACGGATACAGACGAAGGCTGACCAATCTTCCCCCCTCCCTGAAAGGGAGGGG
>JAJNQF010000177.1 GCA_021154945.1 Sphingomonas sp. | reverse complement strand
TGCCGAACCGCGTCGTGTTCGGACGTGGTTCCGTCGCCGAACTGGGATCGGTGATGGAGCGGCTCGGGTGTCGGCGCGCGCTGCTGTTGTCCACACCGCAGCAGGCTGTCGCGGCGAGCGAGGCCACCGCGTTCCTGGGGGATCTGATCGTCGGTCGCTTCGACGGTGCCACGATGCACACGCCCGTCGAGGTTACGGAGAGGGCGATGGCGGCGGTGAGCCAGCACGGAGCCGACTGCGTGATCTCCTTCGGAGGCGGCTCGACGATCGGACTGGGCAAGGCGCTGGCGTTGCGCGCCGACCTACGACAGATCGCGGTTCCGACGACCTACGCCGGTTCGGAGATGACACCCATACTCGGAGAGACCAGGGAAGGCCGCAAGACGACGCAGCGTTCCGCACGCATCCTGCCGGAAGCCGTGATCTACGATCTCGACCTGACGCTCGGCCTGCCGACCGCGATCTCGGGCACCAGCGGGATCAACGCGATCGCGCACGCGGTCGAGGGTCTCTACGCAAGGGACACGAACCCCATAATGCAGCTCATCGCCGAGGAGGGCATCCGGGCGCTGGCTGACGCACTGCCCAGGATCGTCGCCGACGGCGGCGACGTCGTCGCCCGCGAGGATGCGCAGTACGGCTCCTGGCTCTGCGGAATGGTGCTGGGTTCGGTGGGCATGGCGCTGCATCACAAGCTCTGTCACACGCTCGCCGGCGACTTCGATCTGCCGCATGCGGAGACGCATGCGATCGTCCTGCCGCATGCCGTCGCCTACAACGCACCCGCCATCCCGCAGGCGATGACGATCCTGCGGCGAGCGCTCGGCACCGAGGACCCGGTAGCGGCCCTGTCCGAACTGGCCCGCGCCGTCGGCGCACCGTCCGCGCTGCGGGACTTGGGGATGCCCGAAGCGGGGATCGACAGCGCCAGCGACCACGCGGTCGAGAACGCCTACTGGAATCCACGGCCGATCGAGCGCGGACCGATAAGAACGCTGATCGCACGGGCGTGGGCCGGCGAGGCGGCATCGATCGCCGCCGGAGCGGCATCGTGATCGACCGGTCCGTAGCCAGTGCCGAGGCGGCGGTGGCCGACGTGCGCGACGGCGCAGCCGTCATGATCGGCGGCTTCGGCACGGCCGGAGAACCGGACGATCTGATCGAGGCTCTCATCGCGCGCGGCGTCGGAGACCTCACGATCATCAACAACAACGCCGGCAGCGGCGAGACCGGGGTGGCCGCGCTGATCCGGGAAGGACGCGTGCGCAAGATCATCTGCTCGTTCCCCCGACAGGCCGACTCCCACCACTTCGACGAAGCCTATCGGTCCGGCGCGTTGGAACTGGAGCTCGTGCCCCAGGGGAATCTCGCGGCCCGGATCCATGCCGCGGGAAGCGGACTCGGCGCGATATTCACTCCCACCGGCTTCGGCACGTCGCTGGCCGAAGGAAAGGAGACACGGATGATCGGCGAGCGCGACTACGTACTCGAGTACCCCATCTTCGCCGACTTCGCGCTGATCAGGGCGAAACGCGGAGATCGCTGGGGCAACCTGGTGTACAACAAGACCGCTCGGAACTTCGGCCCGATCATGGCGATGGCCGCAACGACGACGATCGCGCAGGTCGAAGCCCTGGTGCCCCTCGGAGCGCTGGATCCGGAGGTCGTCGTGACGCCCGGCATATTCGTGCAGCGCGTGGTCGAGATAGCCGTCGCGGACATCGGCGATCGGATCGAGCCATGAACCGTCTCGACCGAGACCAGATGGCGGCCCGCGTCGCGCGCGACATTCCGGAGGGCGCCTACGTGAACCTCGGCATCGGTCTGCCCACCCGGGTCGCCGATCATCTTCCGGTCGATCGCGAGATCGTCCTGCAGAGCGAGAACGGCCTGCTCGGCATGGGCCCTGCGCCCGCGCACGGCGACGAGGACTGGGATCTGATCAACGCCGGCAAGCAACCGGTCACGCTGCTGGCGGGGGGATGCTACTTCCATCACGCCGACAGCTTCTCGATGATGCGCGGAGGTCACATCGACATCTGCGTCCTCGGAGCGTTCCAGGTGTCGGTCAGGGGCGATCTCGCCAACTGGCACACCGGCGCACCCGGTGCGATCCCGGCGGTAGGCGGCGCGATGGATCTGGCGATAGGCGCGCGGCGGACCTTCGTCATGATGGATCTGCTGACCAGGAACGGCGAGAGCAAACTGGTGGAGGCATGCTCATATCCCCTGACGGGTCTGGGCTGCGTCTGCCGCGTATACACCGATCTGGCCGTCTTCGACGTCGGCCGGGACGGTGCCAGCGTCTTCGAAATCGTCGAGGGCGTCACGATGGACGACCTGCGACGGCTGACCGGCGTGCCGCTGTCCCCCCCGAAGTCCGATCCCAGAGGTTGATACATGGCTGAAGCCTTCATCTGCGACGCCGTTCGGACCCCGATCGGACGCTACGGCGGCATACTCTCCGACGTCCGCGCCGACGATCTGGGGGCCGTACCCATCGCAGCGCTGCTGCGCCGGAATCCCAACCTCGATCCCTCCGCGATCCAGGAGGTGTTCTACGGCTGCGCCAACCAGGCCGGAGAGGACAACCGCAACGTCGCCCGGATGAGCCTGCTGCTCGCCGGACTGCCCCCGGTGGTGCCGGGGGTGACGCTCAACCGGCTCTGCGCCTCGGGGCTGGAAGCGGTCGGCCAGGCGGCGCGGGCGATCCGCTGCGACGAGATGGCCGTGTCCATCGCCGGTGGCGTCGAGAGCATGACGCGCGCGCCCCTCGTCATGGGCAAGAGCGGCCGCGCCTACGGTCGCGACCAGAGACTCGAGGACACCACGATGGGGTGGCGGTTCGTGAATCCGGCGCTCGACCTCGCCTACGGCACCGAGACGATGCCGCGCACCGGCGAGAACGTCGCCGAGGACCACGTCATCAGCCGCGACGACCAGGACGCGTTCGCTCTGCGCAGCCAGCTGCGGGCCGAAGCGGCGCAGGAGAGCGGTTTCCTCGCCGAGGAGATCGTCCCTGTGAAGATCGTCGGTCGGGGCAAGGCGGACCCGGTCCGGGCGGATCGCGACGAGCACCCGCGCGCGGGGATGACGCTCGAGGCGTTGTCGCGGCTGAAGCCCCTGTTCGGGGCGAACGGTACGGTGACGGCGGGCAACGCGTCAGGGATCAACGACGGCGCGGCCGCGATGATCGTGGCCAGCGAGGCGGCGGCGCATCGATACGGCCTGACGCCGCGTGCGCGCATCCTGGGAATGGCCTCGATCGGCGTCGAACCGCGCGTGATGGGGATCGGCCCGCTGCCGGCGACCCTGGCGCTGCTCTCACGGCTCCGTCTGGGTATCGGGGATTTCGACGCGATCGAACTCAACGAGGCCTTCGCGAGCCAGAGCCTCGCCGTGATGCGTGGTCTGGGCCTCCCCGATGACGCGCCGGAGGTCAACGCGAACGGCGGCGCGATCGCACTCGGACATCCGCTGGGCATGTCGGGGGCACGGCTGGCACTGACGCTCGTGCATCAGCTCGAACGGAGCGGCGGCAGGCGGGGGTTGGCGACCCTTTGCATCGGTGTCGGCATGGGACTGGCTCTGGCGGTCGAGCGGGTCTGACGCCCATCTCCCGCCACCCTTGCCCACGATGCGGGCGGGCGGGCGTCGGCACGAGCCTTAAGGAGCCGCCGCGACCCTCACGCTGCACCGGGGGCGTCAGGTCTCGTCGTCCACGGGGAAACCATCGGCGTGGAGGAGGCACGGCGATGATCGCAGCGACCAGCCGCATGTGCGTCGGCCTACGCCGATGGGCGCCGGTGATCGACCTCACGCGACCTGCGTCGGTCGAGCGCGTCCCGCTTGCATGGCCCGTCGCCTTCTTCCTATGGAGCATTCGGTCGTTGTGGCGGTGTTCGCCGTTCGCGTAGACCAGATCGATCATCTTGGCTCATCGCCATCGCCGGCTCCGTCGCTGAATCACCCGTCCATGCGGGGGTTCGGCTCGCACGGGTCGTAATCAAGCGGCCGCCGACGGATCAGCGGCAAAGGGGGGGGCAATGACTGGCAGACACGTGCATCGGTTCGGAGCGGACGGGATCGACGAGAAGCCCGAGGCGATGGTGGATCCCGATGACGCCATCGTGATGCTGCTCTCGCAGGCGCACACGCTTCCGCCCGGCACCCGCAAGAAGATTTCGATCGGGTTGGCGCAGTTCTCACCGCCATCCGGGCAGAAGGACGAACCCGCCTTCTACTCGTGGTTGCGTTCGCACTATGTGACCTACGGCACGGCGAACGTGGACGAGCTGCTGGAACGCAGCGGCGGCAACGACGCGCGACGCTCCCTCAGGCAGATGGTCCTCGACTGGGGTTCGCGAAAACTCCACGCGCGTGGTCTGCCCTACACGCGAAACCCTGCGCGAATGGCGGGGTTCGCGCGGGCCAACGGGCTCGATGACGTCCTCGCGATGCTCGAGTTCGTGCGGGGCCTGCCGGCGACGGCCGCGATGCCCATTCCTCCGACCGGATCGTCGTCGTCCACCGCCGATGCTGCGGACGGACAGGAGGACCCGGCCATGACCCTCGATCCAACCGGTCGGTCGGACGACCCGGGCCGTGATCCGGTTGCGGTGGAGTCCGTACCGGTCGCGCACGAGCGGGTGGCGTCCGAGCGGTCGGCGATCGCCACCGATACGGTGGCGGCAACCGACGCATCGTTCGAAACCGACGAGCCGTCGAACGACCTTCCCGCGGAGGCGGTCGTCGACCGGATACCCGAGGGGGCCGCGATCGCCGGCGTGCCCTCGGCAGAAGCTCCGACGTCGCAAGCCGTCCTGGACGATGCGCGACGCGTTCTCGATCGTCTTCACGGGAATCCTCTGCCGAGCGCGCTGTCGATGCTTCGCGAGGTCATGCTCGTCATCGGCACCGAACTCGACGAGGCGGACATCGCCACCCGTCTCGTCGTCGAGGCCGCAGCGCGTCGGGCTTCCGCGACCACGGCGCTGGTACGGACCCTTGCCTCGATCTCTGATTCGAGGCGCGCGATGCTGGGGGACGTCGGGATCGGAGCCGACGCTCCGCTGGACCTCCTCGAGGCAGCCCACCTCGCCGCAGCTGCGCTGGTCGCGGCCGAGGAGGAGGCGACGTCGGCGTCCGAACGGGTCGCCGACATCGTACGCGTAGGTCCGGAGCGCCGTGCCGCCGTCCTGGCCGAGCAGAAGGCGAGCATGGAAGCGGAGGAGCAGCTGGAGAAGGTCGCGCAGGCGCTCGATGGTCTGCGGGAGGAGACCTCCGCGTCGCCGGTTCTCGGCGCTGGGGAATCCTTCGAACCGGTGATCACGCCGCCCGACGTCGATTCTCCACATGCCGCCCCGGTACCGACGGGCGGTTCCACGGATGCGGACGCTTCCGAAAGCCCGGTGCGTCCGGGATCCGATGACCCGCAGATCACCCTCGACATCTCCGAACCGCCGTTCGCGTCCAGCACCGATCCGCAGAACGTGCGGTTGGTCGAGACGGAGGCTGCCGCGACGGCCGCATCGAGCTCCACGACGGATGACGCCGGCCATGCGAAGCCGTCGGAGTCCCCATCGGGCGATTCCGCTGCCGACTGGGGGGATCCTTCGGAAGACGACGGATATCCCGAGGTCGTCGATGATGGCCTGGCCGCATTCGACTGGTCCGAACCCGGCTCCCCGGATTCGGTCGAGCCGCCGGAGCAGATGCGGGACGTCGCGCTCAGCGCTTGGGACGAACGGATAGGCCGGAGTCTCGATGCTGGACTGCTAGGACTGGCCGTGCACCTCGCCGACGGACGGGACATCGCAGGTGCGACTGTCCTTCCGCACAGCTGGCCGGTGGTCGTGCTCGAGAGCGCGCTCGTGAGCCGCAGCATCGAGAGTCATGCCGACAGCGCTGCGGGTCGGTATGCCGAGCTGTCCGCCTCGCTGATCGAGGTCGCGGCGCATCCCGGTGCGGAGGACCGCAGCGACGGAACGGGCGAAGCGCTCCTCGCGGGCGCTCTGCGAGCGAGCCTGGTCGCCCCGTACGCCGGCGCGCGCGTCGTAGCGGAACTTCGTCGTTGGGGCACTCTGTCCGCCTATCGTCGCCTGATGGATTTCGCGGACAGGGCCCCACAGCTCAACATATCCACGGTACGCGACCTGTCCCCGATGAGCGATGTCCGGGAACGGGAGGCACAGCATCGGAATGCCCGGGACGAACTCGAGCGTTGGTATCGTTCCGCGCGGTCGCGTACGCTCGCCTACCAACCGGCGACGGCGATGTGGCAGCGCGAACTGATCGTGCCGAACGGCAAGATCGGCCGACCCGTCGAAGCCATCCTCCGGAACGAGGAGGGCGCCAGGACGCTCGCGCTCGATATCGCGGAGGAGCTTCGGGATCGCCCGGGCCAGCTGTTGGACGATGCGTTCGATGCGCAGCTCAGCAAGTCGCGCGCCGTCCGGCTCGAGGCCGCGGCACGGGAGCGGTGTCTTGGTCTGTTGGACGAGACCCGCGAACTCATCGAAGCGTGGTTGGCGACGCTGCCCACGGGGCGGGAGAGTCGTGATCGCCTCGAGGCTTCGCGGGCCGAACTCGCCGTCGGCTTGAGGGAGGCCGCCGACGATCTCGTGCGGGCGCTGGCGGTAGGCGGTCGGGAAGGGCAGGGAGCCGTTCTCCTGAAAGAGGCCGTCCGGGATCTCAACGCGATAATCGATGGTGTCGCGAGCCCGCCGAATTCAGCCGTCAGGACGTTGGATGCCGAGATAGCGCTTCTTCCCGACTTCCCGCTCAACGGCAGGCATCGGCTGCGGATCGGCGTCGATGACGTCGACCCCCTGCGACTGGCGTCCGAGAGCGCCTTCGAGGAGCGGCTCCCCTCATGGCGGGCATCGTTCGAACGCGCGCTGGAGACGGGTGCGGCGACCGTGGCACAGAGGGTGCTGCCGCTGCTGACCGATCGGAAGGACGAGGACGAGCACCGACTCGAAGCGATGAGGATCCTGCAGCGCCGAGACCTGGAATCCCGTCGTGCGTCGCTGCGCAATCACCTCGACGACCTGCAGATGGCGTCCACCGGTTCGGACGAATCCGGCGGCATGCTTACCGACTTCGAAGCGGTGCTGGTGAGCCTGGGCGAGGAACCCCTCAACGAGTTCCCGCTCGAGAACGTCGGAGCGGAGGGCGCGATATGCGACTTCCCCGTCCTGAGGGCCCGACTCGAGGCATTCGAAGCGGACCTGGAGGAACAGCGCTCGGTGGTGGCCGTCCGGCTGGAGGAGCGGATAGCGGAGGCGGAGGAGAAGTTCTCAGTCGAGCTCGTGGAGTGCCGCAGTCTGCTGGCGGGAGGCGACCTCGGCACACTGGTGGAGGACCTTCTCCAACTCCAGAGCCACCGGCCCGGTGAACCCTCGGTCCGGCATCGGCACCTCATCCGTCCGCTCCGGCACTTCGTCGACGACGTGCTGAACATGGACCCGCCGTCCGTGACGGTTCTGCACGACTGCGCGCTGAACGGTCGGCCTCATGGACCCCTGCAGTACGGCACGCTGCACGCGTCCGAACACGAGGTCGCCGCTCGACTGCTGGAGGCGTGGATAGCCTTCAAACGGGCGGCGCAGTCCTTGAAGCCCGCGCTGGAGCAGACCCTGATCGGACTCCTCACCGTACTGGGGTTCGGCGGAGCGAAGGTCGTGCGGCAACAGAAGTGGCGAGGCGGGTACCGTTACGACGTAGCGACGGACCCGTTGCGATCGGCCGCGAACTGCATGATCCCGACGTTCGGCAGTCAGGCGGACGGGAACTACACGATCCTGGTCATCCCCGAAGGAGCCATGGAGCGGTGCCTCCAAGGCTTCGACGAGCTTCCCGCCGAAGTGCTCGTCTTCTCGGCGGAGTGGCTCAACCCCAATGCGAGACAGATATTCCTGCGCACCGCACGCGAGCGCCCCGGCGCATCGGTCGCGCTGCTCGACGAGGCCACCATCGCGGCGTTGTCAGCGACGTCCGGGCGCGGCCTCAGGCAGTTCTTCGATCTGGCGGTCCCCTTCGGCGCCGCGCACCCCTACGTGGACACCAGCCTCGCGGACGCCGCCCCGTCGATCGAGATGTTCTTCGGGCGGGAGCGCGAGTACGAACAGCTGTTCGATCCTCAGGGCTCGTGTCTCGTCTACGGCGGCCGCCAGCTCGGAAAGACGGCGCTCCTGAAGCAGATCCACATGCGCAACGTGGCGAACCCGGATCTCGTCGTCATCTACCTTTCGATCGAGAACCTCGGTCGAAGCGTGCAGTCGTCGGAGGTGTGGAACCACCTGAGCCAGCAGCTGTACGAACGCGACGTCCTCACGACCCTGGCGCGCGGCGAGCACGCGGTCTGCGCGGGAATCCGCCAATGGCTCGCGGGCGGTCCGACGCGGCGGCTGCTGATGCTGCTGGACGAGGCGGACAACTTCCTCGAGCACGAGATCAACACCGAGTTCGCGATCATCGGCATCATGCGTCGACTGATGGAGGAGACCGGCCGCCGTGCGAAGTTCGTCTACGCCGGTCTCCACAACGTCCAGCGCTTCGTGCGCACCCCCAACAGTCCGATGCTGCATCTCGGGAACGCCGTACAGATCGGGCCGCTTCTCGGTCATGACAGGGATGCCGCTCGCAGGATGGTGTTCGATCCGATGGCGGCGATCGGAATAGGGTTCGAGCATGCGGCCGACGCCCATCACATCCTGTCCCTGGTCGGATACTATCCGTCCCTCGTGCAGACCTTCGGCAAGACGATCGTCGCGAGGGCGGGCGACGACCTGAAGAGGGAGGAGACGCTTCGCCTGCCGAGGGTCCTCACGCGCGAGGACATCATCGAGAGCTTCCAGGACACCGAGTTCCGCAAGGCGCTCATAGGTAAGTTCCGTGCCACCCTGCAGCTGGACAGACGATACGAGCTGATCACGTACGCCGTGTGCTTCAGAGTGGAGGAGGACCGGCGCAACCGCGTCGGGAACGCCGGGTACACCGAAGCCGAGATCCGTCGCTATGCCCTGGAGTACTGGCCGCAGGGGTTCGCGGCCACCAACTCGGCCGACGTGTTCGAGGCTCTGCTCGACGAGATGGTCGGGCTCGGCGTGCTGAACAGGGACGGCGACCGCTTCACCCTCCGGTCGGCTCGGATCGCGGCCATGCTCGGGGGCAGCGAACAGATATTCGACCAGCTGGTGCAGTTCAGCGACAAGCCTCCCGAGCACAAGTCCGACCCGATGGCGAACCACCGCTCGCTGTCGCAGAGCGGCACCTATGCTCCGCTTTCCCTGCGACAGGAGAAGGCGTTGGTCGACCATCTGAGGCACCCCGGATCGGGCGCTTCCATGATCCTCATCGCGGGCAGCGCGGCGGTCGCCAATCTCGAACAGCTCGCCGAGAGCGTGAGCGGACTGATCGAGGTCCAGGAATGGGCACCGCCACGACTGCTCGCGTTCCGATCGCTCGATGATCTGCGCAAGGTCATATCGGGAGCCCGGAAGGACGCTCGAGAGGGCCGTCCCCGCGTCATCCTCTGTCAGGGCCGCTGGCCCGACGCCGAGGAGGCGTCGATCCTGTCGAAGATGCGTGAGCTGAAGGATGCATCGCATCCGGTCCGACTGGTGTTCCTCGCGGACGAACGCGAAGTGATACGGGCGGAGCGGAGCGGCGACGCGGCGGCGATCGCGGCGACGGGGGCCATGATCGTCGACGTGCGGCCGTGGGACCGCGAGGCGATCCATCATTGGCTCACCCGCATCGCCAACACGCCCGAGAACGATCTCGGCCTGGCGGAACGGGTCTGGGAGGCGTCCGGGGGATATCCGGGAGTGCTGACGGGGATCCGACGTATGGATCGTCTTTCGGACGACGACATCGTCCAGAGCGTGAAGGCCGCCGCCGCGAAGGTCGCCAGGCCGGCGTTCCTCGGCTTCGCCGATCCGTCGCTGTCGGCGTTCATCGACCTGCTCATGGTCTATGGCGAACAGTTCTCCGAGAACGACCTGCTGGAGGCCGCGAAGGAGATCGATCATGCGGACCCCGAAGCTCTCGTCCGCATATCGCTCAGGCTGGGGCTGCTCCGTGAGGTCCAGCGCTCCGGTCCGGCGCGCTTCGGCTTCTCCGAGCCGGTCCGGGCTTCCAGGACGCGTGCAACGGCCAGCGCATGACGATGATCGGAGAATGCTGGCGGACGCATACCGGCAGGATGCTCGCCAGAAGAGTCCTGGCCGAGGCCGTGGACGGGCGACCCGTGCTGCTCCGCACGCGGCGGGAGGGCGCAGGCGCCAGCATGCAGCAGGCGTCGGCGCATCTCGCGTGCGACGTCCGGTCCGTTGCGACGCCCGGTCCGCCCATGGCGAGGATCGCGGCCGCCGCCGAATTCGGTGACCGGATGACCGGTACCGGATCGCTGCTGACCCTCATATCCAGCGCGAAGCTCCGCCATAGCGTCCTGATGGTCGACATCGTCGACGAGGATCCCCAGTCGTGGATCACGTTCGCAGGGGTGTTCGCCACGGCCCGGCGGCAGTTCCCCCACCCCGCGGCCGGACTCGTGCTGCTGACCCGCGGGGCCGTGCCGCCGCCCTCGGGCTGCGTCGCCTTCGACGACGACGGCATCGTCGACGTGATCGACGCGATGGCGGCGATAAGGAACTGGTCGGGCTGGCCGTTGACGCTATTCAACGAGATGGCGATGTCGACGGCGGTCGAAGTATGCCGTGGGGACCTCGACCTCCTGCACGCCATGACGGAAGCCGGCCCGGAGGTCGCGTTCGATCCCCGCGCTTGGCTTCTGACGACCACGGCGCCGACCGACGCATGCCGGCTGCCGTGGAGGGGCCGGGACGAACCCGATCCGATGTGGCTGGCACGCAACGATACGATGTGGCTGGCGAAGCGCCTCTGGCGTGGTCAGCTGACGATCCTGTTCCCTTGGCTCGAGGCTGTACGTGCCGACTATCTCCAGGCGCGTGGCTGGCAGGCGGATGCGGAGCATCTGGAGTTCACTCCTCTGATCGAACGCCTGAAGAGGATCGGTGGCAACGGTCGACACATCGCGGCGCTGAAGGTGCTGCGATCCGCGCGCAACGAACTCGCTCATGGTTCTCCGGTGGAGAGGACGCTGGCCGACCAGCTCGTCGGCGCCTGTCGCGATCTCCGGACGGCATCGAGGAACCCGTGATCGGCGGTTCCGGGCCGAGCGGAATGCAGCGGACGCCCCGATCCTTCGCGGCGGGCAAACCCGTCGCGCGACATCGCTCCCCAACCGGCTCGTCGGCCCGACGCGGACGCTCGGCCGAAGCATCGCGAGGGAGATAGTCCGCAACGCGGGCCTTCCGCTTCCCGATCTCGCTCCGCAGGCAACACCGATGGGCGAGGCGGTGACTCTCGAACCGGAGTCGAAGGATGCCGTCGGACGTCCCGGGGCGCCTACGCCTCGGTCCGCCGGAACGGGCATGCGGCCGAAGCAAGGCGCATCGCGGCGCCGTCCGTATAGTCGCGGCGGTCGGTATCAGCGCATCTCTCGCAGGGTCCGATCCGGTCGTACTGCATCGAGCCGACCTTGATGCATCCGAAGTCCGCCATCCGTCTTTGAATCGGCGATGGCCCATTCGAAGATGCCGGCCTCCTGGCGGCAAACGTCGCCAGTGCGCGCGAGGAGCCGACATGGGGTCCCGGTGCGTCTGGAGGGATGGCCCGGGACACCGTCATGCGGCGGCCGAACCCCTAGAGTTCATCTCAAATCGATCGAACACCCGGCTCCAGCGGTACGTTCCGCGGCTCGCCATAGAATGAATTCGTCAAATATAGGGCAGTATCAGATACTTGAGGAAATTAAGATGATCACCTTGGGCCTTTGGCTTGCTGCCGGCGTCGCAGGCATTTCGACGCCAGCATTGGTTCGGCTTCCGCACGCCGCCTTCGTGTCGGCAGCGGCTTCACCTCGTCCTTCGGTTCTCCACGAAACCAATGTAGAACGTCAGAAGAGCCACGATACTGAAGAGAAGTGCTACGACGAAGGCGTAGAAGGCGATCCACAGACCCGCGTATCCAATCGAAACTTCGTCGGTCCGGTCCGGAGTGTGACAGCCGAATCGATCTGCATCGGGGTCCTGACCGCCTTTGCCTCGATCGTCATCAGCCTGAGCGGATTGTGCTACGCCCGTGCGAATGGACGCGTTGGGCGCCTGCATTCGATCGGTCTGTTCGTATGCGGGAACGCGCTTGTATTCATGATACTCCATACAGCGACCAACCTCGGCAACCGTTGAGTAGGACAACGTTGTTCCTACGGCCAAGAGCGCTAGGGCTGCAGCGGCGTTGAACAACATTCCACCCAGCTCGAACCTGCTGAGTCCATCCATCCAGTTGGCCATTTGAATCTCCGTCGGGTTGAGGACGACCGGATGGCTGGCGAATCTTAACGCCGTTTGCCCATCGCAAGGAGACTGCACGGATCCCGTGCGATCTCATCGCGAATGCTTCAAAGAAACCGCTCCACACCGTGAGGGCGTTCCAGACCTGATCGTTAAGACCAGGAAACGTTGTGGATGTGTTGCGGAAACCGCCACGATGCCATCGATCAACGCCGTCACCGTCAGTAGCCGGCCGGCATCACGTGCATCCGCAAGCCGCCGATGGAAGGCGTCACAATCAAACCCGGCGACAATTGCACGACGAAAAGCACCGGCACGACGAACGGCGTACGATCGTCAGCGGTCCGGAACATGAAGGTTATCAGCGATATCTCGTCACCGATGGTGAAAACGTGATCGTGCCCAAGAGTAGCCAACCCCATCTCGTTCTGACGTCGATTGCCTGCATGCTCACACTCCAGGCGGCAAGCTCGACATCGCCGATACGCACGCTGGTATGACCGAATGAGGTGGTGCCTTGATCGACGTGCAACCTTTCATTTCAGGCCGTTAGCGACAGTCCCGCCCCATCCTCATCGTCGTTCACGGGCGAAGCGCAGCTGCGGCGCCGATCGCGGCGAACCCGTCTAGTCTTACCCCTTGTGAGTGCAGCAGAGCGAAAAGGTAGGATAGCAAGTACCGCTGAGACGCTCACCCGGCGCATTGCCCCCCATGCGACCGCTAGACCAGCAGTCGTCTCGACGACGGTGCTGATTTCGAAGGTCGCAAGCCAGATGGTCAAGTCAGGGACGGCCAAGCCCGCCATGCGGATTCGATCACCGTCTTCCGCAGTCACGTGCAGGACGATCAACAACAGAACGGAGATCACAATCGCGACGTTGCCACGTGTAAGCCGGTTCGCCGCAAGGGCGGGTATCTGCACCATCACACCGTGCAGCGACCGCCCGATCTGCGTGTCCTTGGCCACGGTCAAAGCTGCCCAGCACATCAAGAACAGCGCTATCGGCGTCATATAACCGCACTCCGCTCTGCGCCTTCGGGGGTACGAACATCCGACGGGTCCAGATCGCCAGGATGCACGGTCCAGCCCCGCCAGGTCAGCCCGGTCCTCACTCCGACGAACATCGCAGAGCCGACCAGCGCTGCAAATAGTCCGACCCACAGTGCATCGAAGAGCATGAGCATCCACACGATCGGCAGTGGCCGTCCCAAAGCCAGCTTGTGGTTCGCCATGTGGAGCGCCTGCGATGGCGCGAATGCCACGGCGACCAGCACGCCGAGCATGATCGCGGCGGGCAGCAGCGACGTCACAGCGCGCTTCGGCGTCACGGACACGTCCTCTACCAACGCGCCAACGACGTAGATCAGAAAGCCCCCCTGAATTACGGCAGAAACGATCTGAAGAGGTATGTTGATCACGGGTGACAAGCCCTGCTTACCCAGCCACGCGAACGGCCACGCAACCGCGAACCCTATGATCAACCCCGCTGCGACGCGCAGCAGAGTCGCTGGCGGGACCAGTAGTGTTCGGGGGATCGACCTCACCGACCAGAACCGCGCGACAGCGAGCATGGTGATCATGAACCCTGCCAGCTTCACGTAACCGAAACCCCAGCGGAGGGGATCGTTGGCAAGCGCGCGGAAACTCCCTGCGGAGTCGAACATACCCAGATGGATCTCCGAGACATGCTGCATGAATTCCGGCAGCACGGCGATTCCGAGGATCAGCGGAGCTGTCACTACCGTCCGCCCGCCATGCCGATAGGTTTCGAGCACGGCGCGCCCTACGCCACGTAGCGCGCTTCCGATCCCCCTACGCGTACCGGCTTTCTCCGAGAGGTCGATCAATCCGTTTCCCCCGTGTGCGTGAAACTCAGGATGTCACCCGGCTGACAGTCGAGCACCTCACAGATCGCCTCAAGGGTCGAGAAGCGGATCGCCTTCGCTTTGCCGGTCTTCAGGATCGATAGGTTCGCCATCGTGATATCCACCGCTTGGGATAACTCGGTCAACGTCATCCGCCGAAGCGCAAGCATGTCGTCGAGCGTGACGACGACGGGCATCAGACGGTCATCGCCAGATCGTCACGCATCACCGCACCCACGCGGAACACACGGGCAAGCACGAACAGCATCACGACCCCGATCCAGCCGGTAAAGCCGGGAACCCACGTTGCGTGATCGATACCAAGACGATCAAGCCCGAACACGATGGCACCGAACGCTAGATCAAGCACCTGGATCGCGAACAACGCCCAGCCAATCCGCTGAAGCCGATCGGCGTTGGCGACGATGAATGGGTCACCCGCGCGCACGGTTTCCATGATCGACAACAGGCGGCTGAAGAGCTGATAGACCGCAACGCAGACGACGATGCCGAGCAGGCCCGTGGCCCGCAGCAAAATGATCGTCTCAGCCACATGGCGGCCGTGATATTTTGCAGAGATCTGCGCGGACAGCGCGTCGCCGAACACGAACGAAAGGATGATCGCGATCACGAAACCGAAAGCCACCACCCAGTTCAACCAGTGCGCGAAGCGTACCAATCCGTTTGCGACGACAAGAATACGATCCTGCACACGGGCCTCCGTTTATCGAAAAACGATATGTATCGATTTTCGATAAACGTCAACCGTCCTGGAAGGCAGGACAACGCGTGATCGGGCACTATCGGCCCGGGCGGACGCTGAACCGCGGGAGCATCCGCATTCCGGATCGCCTGCGGGAATTATCGCGGTTCAGGCTCGAAACAGCAGACCTGGACTCCGAACACGACGTGATGCGGACACGTACCGCTGAGAGACCGTGCCGATCGGCGCTGATATCGACAGCGCCGGTCGACGTCAGGGTACGAAGCTCCGACGACGCGATCCCCGCCTGGTACGACGGTGTCCGTACCAGGCGTCGCGATCAGACGCCCGGCGGCGTACGGGCAGTGATCAACCTGAAGAGTTCCGCCTGATAGCGGGCGTCGTGCAGGGCATCGTGGTCGCCGTGAAGCGTCGGATGCAGCACGTCGGCGATGCGGCTCGAGCGCGTGTCGCTCCAGCTGCAACCGGTCCGCCCCATCCACAGCGCCTTGATGTCGAGGGCCGTGAAACCGAACGGGTTGCCCCCCGTGAAGCGGTGGAAGTAGTAGTTGACGAAGGACCAGTCGAAGGGCGCGTTGAAGCCCACGAATACCGGAAGCGCCTCGGTACCGACCACCTCCGCGATCCATTCGCCGAACCGCGCCATGGCGATCTCGGGGGCGAGCCCGTTCCGCCTCAGCGTATCGAGCGAAAGACCCGTCACCTCCAGCGCCGCCGGATCGGCGTTGTCGTTGATCGGCCGAAGCTCGCACGCGAAGGCCCGGTCCGGGTCCGACGCGAGGCAGGCTCCGATCGAGAGCATGCTGTACTCGCCCGGGATCGGTCCGGCCGTCTCCACGTCGATGGAGATGAAGACCTCTTTCCTGTCGTCGCCGCTCACGGGATCAATCCTTCCACATCCACCAGGGGCGGCCGATCGCGCACGGCCTCCCAATGCTCACGGAACGCCTGCCGACGCTGCTCGGCTCCGCCGTCGGTCCTCCACCGCAGACCAGCGAGCGTCGTGATGTCGAAGGGCGTGTCGGCCCCCTTCCTCGCGGTGACGATGGTCTGCAGAGACCGCCCCAGAGCGTACCCCAGCTCCAGGAAGCAGTTCGGTCGGGATCCGGTGATGTCGGCGACGACGACGCTCGCGCGGTGGAGCTTCGCGAAGATCTCCTCGTCGATGCGGGCATGCTCGTACGCCTGGCGGCCGTCGATGACCATCAGCCGGTAGCCGAACTCGTTCTCGAGGACCGGCTGCACCACGGTGTCGAAGAAGTCCTGCACCGCCGCGTACTCCGAGTGCTCCTGGTCGAGCAGACGCACCGCGAAGGCGGTGGGGCGCTCGAGGGATTCCAGCAGCTCGACGAGAACCCTGATGCGGTCGGGAACGGCCTGACGCGTCGGAAAGCTGATGCGGTTGATCCAATCGTGGGAACCGCCGCCGTCTGCGATCTGGAACAGCCTGCGACTGTTCCCGCTCGCCATTCCGAAGGCGTGGAGCTTCCTGCTGCCGGCGTTCTCGGAGGTGATCGGAAGATTGAGCGGAACGACCGGCTTCCCCGCGGCGTGGTACAGATTGGCGAGGTACAGGACGCCCTCGGTGCCACCGAGCGTGACGAGGATGTCGCCGTAGCGCGCCTGCGCCTCCATGCGCCTGCTGTTCATGTTCCACTGCGCCGCGTTCTCGATCCGCACGAGCTGCGATTCGCGGAGCTCGTCCCACAGCTCCACGTGCTCGGGCGGAACCTGCTCCTCGCTCTTGTGGTGCTGGACGGCGATGGCCAACGGACCGGGCACGTCCCGGGGACGAAGCGACAGGGACTCCTTAATGGTGCGCCAGATCAGCCAGTCGAAGCAGATCGGCATGCCGTCCGCGCGCAGAGGCTCGGCGTCCACCGGAACCACGAAGTTCGCACCGAGCCGCATGAGCGCCCTGACGGTACCGACTACGAGATCGCGCGCGGCGGTCACGTCCGCGGCGGTCGCGACCGCCGGATCGATCGCGACGCTGCCGGAGATGTGGATTCGCCTGCCGAAGAGCGGAGACCGGGGCATCAGCGGTCCTCCATCACGCGGGAAGGCGCGATGGCCGAGGCCGTCTCCTTCAGGATCGCGAAGTCGAGCGCCCGATCGGGAAACGCCCGGGCCACCGCGGCGGGATAGAAGCGGGTCCGGAAGTCCGAGAACGTCCAGCCGGGCCGACCTTCGCGCGGTCCGGTGATCGCGACGAGTTCTCCGACGTTCGCCGGGGAGACGGAAAGACCGTCCAGGTCCATCCCGAGAAGCTCGGCGCGCTCCGCATCGGACGGCCTTGCGAACTCCTCGATCAGGGCTGCCCGGCGAACGAGCGCCGGGTCCACCACGCTCAGGCGGTTCGTGCAGAGGATCACGACGACGCGACCGTTGAACTGCCGCAGGTCGTCGATCCCCTGGATCAGGGTGTTGACCGCCACCTTGTCCTCGTGGTGGCTCTGGTCCTGCGACCTCGACGCCGCGATGCTGTCGGCTTCGTCGATGATGAGGACCGCGCGGCGGTTCCTGCCCGCCGAAACGGACACGCGCTTGAGCGCCTCGGAGAGGAGGGTACCCATCTCCCCCACCTTTCCGCTGCCCCGCACCCGATTGGAGAGGCGGAAGATCATCGATTCCTCCGACCTCGATTCGGCGAGCAGGCGGTTCGCGGCACATTCGGCGACAGCGGTCTTGCCCGTGCCGACGTCGCCGTGGAAGATGACCAGGGGGTACTGGTCGGCGACGCGAGCGGCGATCGGCAGATCCGTCCGGTGGAAGCGCCTGCTCCAGCCGCTGAGCTGATCGGCCTGGAACAGGAGGCGCAGCTGGTCGTGGATGCGGAGGTAGCGGTCGGTGAAGCCGACGAGCGTTGCCTCCCGCTTGGTCAGATCCGGATCGGGAGCGACGATCTCGCTGTCGAAGATGGTGTTCTGGGTCACTTGCTGAAATCCGTTCGCGTCATGCCGAAGGCGTTGCTGGTGTAGTCGCGGCCACCGGAGCCGCTGAGGCTCGCGTGATCGGTGCTCGCGCTGGTGGGGCTCCAGGTGAAGTCCAGCCGCGCTGCGAGCGCGGCTCGGGCGTCGTCGTCGTAGGCGCTGGTGTACGAGAGGATGACGCGGATCTCGGGTTGTGCGACCTTCGGCCACATGACCCCGCCCGGCCTGCTGGTGTCCAGCGATCCGGCGTCGGTGTCCACCGTGTAGCGGACGGCGTTCCGCTCGAAGCCCCCGCTCAGCAGAGTGACGTCGATCCAGGCGAGGTAGCCCTTCTTCGCCAGCAGCTCCACGTCGTGCACGTACTTCGCGAGATCCCCGTCCGACATCGCACCGGTGCTGTCGGCGATCATCTTCAGATCGGCCTTGAAGCGGCGCACGACGTTCTCGACGTCGACCGTCGTGTAGGTCTCGGTGATCGTGGTCGTGCCCATCACAGATCCTCCGTGCGGAAGCGGGGGCCGAACAGCTCCTTCCAGGCGGCGACGTCGTTCTCGGCGGACGCGAAGTTCGCGATCTCCCACGCATCTCCCGCAGCGACGACGATCTCCTGCCGTTCGGCCTCGGAGATGCGGCTGGCGACGTTGTTCGAGCTGCAGACCGGGTCGATGATCACGACCGGATCGGTGAACTGCGGGACCGGCGTGGTGTTCTCGCGGAACGAGATCGCCTCCTTCAGACCGGACTGCGCGACGTAGAGCAGGAAGTCGCGGAAGCGCTGCTCGATGCTGCCCTGCTTGCCGCGGGTGTCGAGGAGATGCGCCATGATCAGCTCGATGGCGAACGACTTGAGCGGCTTCAGCTCCACCCGGTTGCGCCACTTCTTCGCCAGGCGCACCAGGGTGCGGAAGTCGGCATCGGCGTTCTTGCGGTCGCGCACGAACTTGATCTGGCACGGCGCGCAGGTCTCGACCTTCGTGCCGTCGTGGATGTCGTACTGCCAGCCGTAGCCCTCGCGGGTCTCGTCCTCGATCACCGGCACGATGTCGACGCTGAGGCCCGAACCCACGAACGTGACCGTCGCGGCCTTGCGCTGGATCTGGAAGTCCTCGACGGACTTCGTGGGGTACTGCGCGATCAGCAGATCGTAGAGCTGGGTGTTGAGGTGATCCAGCGTCTCGGTGCCGGCGTCCTTGCCCGAGATGTAGAAGACCACGTCGACGTCGACCGGGTCCTCGCTCGTCTTGCGCAGGATCGTGAACTTGGCGAACGAGCCGGCCTTGATCACGCGGGTGACGGTGATCTCCGTCTTGTCGCGGACGTTGCGGCAGAGGTTCTGGACCAGCCGATCCACCTGGGCGTGATACTCCTTGCGCTTGTCCGCCGGCAGGCGGAGCAGATTGCTGTCGTAGTACTGCAGTTGGGTATTGGTGAGCGGCATCTTTCTTCTCCTTCTTTCCCTATGCGTCTCGCAGGCAAAGCTCCGCCCCTCCCGAGCGGAGGCTCCGCCGGGATGAGGAAGCGATTGACATGATTCGCTGATGGATCTATTTACTAGATGGTCATCGAAAAGATGTCCATCTACTTTCTATTACCACTAGGAGATTTTCCGTGGCGGCCGACGGCAAGATCAACTGGGGCGTCGAACGCCGGCTCGAGTTCATCGAGTTCCGTCTGTCCTGGGAGGGGGGCGTGCGGCGTTCCGACATAATAACGACCTTCAACGTCTCCGAGCCGCAGGCATCGAAGGATCTCGCGTTCTACCAGGAGCGGGCGCCGGGGAACGCGGTCTACGACAAGGTGGCCAAGCGATACGTCGCCGGCGACCGCTTCAGTCCCGTCTTCCTCAGGGAAGGGCCCGACGAGTATCTGCTGCGCCTCCGTTCGCTCGCCGAGAAGCTGACCGACCCCGACGACTCCTGGATAGGTATAAAGCCGGACGTCGACATCGTCGTGACTCCGGCGCGCGAGGTCGCCGGCGAATGCCTCCGGTCCATCCTCTCCGCCTATCGCGCAGGGGAGTCGATAGAGGTGCTCTATCAGTCGATGAGTCCCGATCGCCCGAAGCCGGAATGGCGCCGGATGACGCCCCACGCCTTCGCATACGACGGGTTCCGCTGGCATGCGCGCGCCTATTGCCATCGGATCGAGGACTACAAGGACTTCCTGCTGCCGCGAGTGCTGGGTATGCGGAATCCGGGGCCGGGCGGCAGGCCGGGAGCCGGAGACGTGCTGTGGCACGAGCGCTTCCAGGTGCACATCGCACCGCACCCGCAGCTCGGGCCGGCGCAGCAGGCGATCGTCGCCCGGGACTACGGCATGGAAGACGGCGAGAAGGTGCTCGACGTGCGGTATGCGATGCTGTTCTACGTGCTGAAGCGACTCACGCTTCTGGGGCGGCCGGAGGAACTGTCGGCGCGGAGCCAGCACATCGTCGTGGTCAACCGCGAGGAGACCGAAGCGGCGCTGGAGAAGGCGAAGTTCTTCGTCTAGCATCGGGTGTCGGTCCGCCCCGGCCCGGCACGCCTATCGCGTGCGTCGATCAGCGGCCCGCCCGACACGATGCCCGCCGCGGTCGAACCTTCGACGACGGCAGGGCGTTCACTGCAGCTCTGAGCCGACCGTACCGCGGTGGCGGAAAGACGAAGCGATCCAATGGAGGAAATCGGACACCGGGCCGAACTGATGCGCATCAGGCGCGTCGCCGACCAGCTTTGCACGGCACATGCCTGGCTGGCTGGCGACTTCGCCCGGAAGGCGACCCTTCTCGACGCGCTCGTGCTGCTCAGCTCCGCTTGGATCGTGTCGCTATCGTTCATCGACCCCGCGCTGGCAGCCGCGATGACCCCCGGGGGCCTCAAGCCGACGCTCTGGATCGGGCTCATGGGCGTCTGCGCGTTCGGACTCACCCTGCTGCAGACCCGACTGGACCTCCGCGGGTCGGCCGACTCCCACAGGCGCGCATTGGACGCCTATGCGGAAGTCAAACGCAGTGCGGCGCGCCTTCTGTCCGAGGATGGCCAGCCGGAAGAGGACATCTTCAACGAGGTCCTGGCGCGGCAGGACTTCGCGTCGTCGCTGGGGATCGCGGTTCCCGAAGCCAGGTTTCTGTCCCTGAAGCAGAAGCACCTCACCAAGATCGAGATCAGCCGCCATCTGGACCGACATCCCGGCGCGAGCCTGTTCGTCCTGAAGCTGCGCCTGATCGCGCGCGATACGTTCGTACGACCACTTCCGAACGGTGCGTCGGTCCGCGGGAAGCCCACGGGCGTCGAAGAGAAGGTCGACGACCCCACGCGATCCTGACGGCGGGAGGTGGATGATCGCAAGTTCGACCGATCGATCGCAACGATTGCGGTCTTCTGTTCAAGACTGAAGGGGGCACGGTGCGGGATTGGTCGTGAGGGCGTGCCGCTGACGCGTAGGGCAACGAGAGCGGACGGACTTCGGGCACCCCTGCTCGTAAGAACGTAGGTCGGGCGGCCGTGCCCTACATCCAACCGAGCTTGCACAGGCATAGCCGTGTGATAATGCCTCGCAATACTCTTCCACTCTGAACGAGCGAGCGCTGACATCCATCCGGGACACATCGATCTCAATCTGCTCGCCACGCTGGCCGTGCTGCTGCAGACGAAGAGCGTCACCGGGACGGCACGCAGGCTCGGACTCAGCCAGCCCACGATCAGCCGCTCGCTCGCGGAACTGCGACACATCCTCGATGATCCTCTGCTGGTCCGAACCAACGGCGGAATGCAGCGGACGAACAGGGCCGACGAGCTGATCGCGCCGGTCGAACGATGGCTGGCGACCACGAACGCATTGCTGCTCCCACCGACGTTCGATCCGGCCGCCCTCGATCGATGCTTTCGTATCGCATCGACGGACTACGGCGTCCTGACCGTGATCGCGCCGGCGCTCGAGGCGATCACGAACGACGCACCGTCCGTCACGATCGACATCGTGCCGTTCAGTGCGGACATGATGCAGAGGACGGCATCGGGAGAGATCGACCTCATCATCTCCGGATTGGACTCGTGGGATGCCGCGGTGCACGGGCGTCCACTGTTCACCGACACCTATACCTGCATCATGCGGCCGGGGCATGCCCTCGCGACGTCGGACGATCCGCTGACGCTGGATGCGTTCTTCGCATGGCCGCACGTCGGCATAGTGGTCAGCGATCCTGCGGTGGACGGGGTCGAGGTGCGACTGGGCGCGCGCAGTGGCGAGCGCCGCGTCACCGTTCGGCTACCGTACTTCCACGCGGCGCCGACCCTCATCGCCGACAGCGATGTGCTGATGACCCTGCCGACCCGTGCCGCGACGCGTTTCGCAGCAAGCTACGGCCTGGCGACGAGGCCGGCACCGGTCGCGATCGAACATCTCGACTATCGGCTGCTGTGGCATGAGCGGAGCGCACGTGATCGCGCCACGATGTGGTTGGCCGGCATCCTGACACGGCATTGTGCATCCGCAGGCTGAATAAGGCTTATTCGGATTTGGAGTCTGGCCCGGTGCGGCATCCCCACGCATAGAGTTGCGAACGACTTGCAATAGCAAGCGGCAAACGGGAACCTCCATGTCGATCATCCTAAACCGCTCCTCGGCGGCGCTCGTCGCGCTCGCCTGCTCCACATCCGCCTTCGCGTCCGACCCGGCGCCGGAGCCGCAGGGTCAGACGACCCGTGCCTACGAGATCGTCGTGACGGCTTCGGGCGGACGCGAGCAGCAGGTCAAGGATGCGCCGGCATCGATCAGCGTGCTGACGCGCGAGGATCTAGATCGCCTGCCCTACCGCGAAGTGACCGATGCCCTGCTGGAGATCCCCGGGATCACCGTGACGCCGGGCGAAGGCAACAGCCGCGACATCTCGATCCGCGGCATGGCGCCGCAATACACGCTGATCCTGGTCGACGGCAAACGTCTGTCGAGCCGCGAGACCCGCACGAACGGCGGCAGCATATCGGAGGGCGGGCAACTGCCGCCGCTGGAGGCCATCGAGCGGATCGAGGTGGTACGGGGACCGATGTCCTCCCTGTACGGGTCGGACGCGATGGGCGGCGTCGTCAACGTCATCACGCGTCGCATCGCCAAGACATGGCGCGGCAGCGCTCGGGTCAACGGCACGATGCAGCTGGGGTCCGACTACGGCAACGTCGCCGACGGCAACTTCTACCTGTCCGGTCCGATCGCAGGCTCGGTCGGCATCCAGGTACAGGGTGCCGCCACCCGACGCGGCGAGGACCGCGTGATCGGCGGCACGCCGGAGCGTCGCGACGAGAGCCTGGCGGGCAAACTCGGGTGGAACGCAGGGCCCGACCACGGCTTCCTCGCCGAACTGGGCTATTATCGGCAGACCGTCACCGCAACCGCCGGCAGGACGGTCGCGACGAGCGCGACGGTACCGATGGGACTGGAGGACATCCAGGCGCAGCGGCGCTACGTAGGCTCGATCAGCCATTCCGGCCGATGGGGCTTCGCTACGTCGGAAAGCTATCTGCAAGTCGAGGACGCGAAGAGTCTGCAGGACGGCAAACGGATCAAGAACACGATCGCGCAGTCGATATGGATGGTGCCGCTGCCGGCCAATTCGCTGAGCGTCGGTGCCTACTACCGCAACGAGGACCTGACGGACACGGTCGGCAACCTCCTGGCTGGGTCGACCCGCGACGGCGCAAGCCGACGGCAGGTGGCGGTGTTCGCCGAAGACGAGCTGACGGTGCTGACCGGACTCCGTCTGACGGGCGGCCTGCGGATGGACGACGACCAGCAATACGGCACGCACTGGACGCCGCGGGTCTACGCGGTCTGGAACATCGACCGGGCGTTCACGCTGAAGGGCGGCTATTCACAGGGCTTCCGTGCGCCGAACCTGCGCCAGACGCTGCCGGACTGGGGCCAGTCGAGCCGTGGCGGTACGATCTACGGCAACCCCGATCTGGAGGCGGAGACGTCGCGGACGATCGAGGCCGGACTGCTGTTCGACGGCGGTACGTTCCAGGCGAGCCTGACCGCCTACGACACGCGGTTCGACGACAAGATCACACGCGTGACCTGCGTCGTCGCAGCGGCCTGGTGCAGCGGCGAGCCGCTGAGTTCGATCGGGCGACCGCCCACCACCTACGTCAACGTCGACAAGGCGAAGGTCCGTGGGATCGAGGCGACCATCGACGTGCCGCTGACCGCAATGCTGAGGGTCAACGCGACCGGTACGCTCACGGACTCCGAGCAACTGAGCGGTGCCAATATCGGTAGGGCGTTGAACGACACGCCGAAGCAGCAGGCGAGCGCCTCGCTCAACTGGAAGCCGACACCTCGGCTGAGCGGTTACGTCCGCGGCATATTCCGTGGCGAGGAGGCGATAACCGAGGCGCAGATCAGCGGCAATACGACCGTCGCGCCGTCCTACACGACCGTCGACGTCGGGGCATCGTACAAGGTCTCGCCTCGGTTCACGCTGCATGGCGGCATGCAGAACGTGCTGGACAAGCGCTTGAGCTATGATCGGTTCGGCTACGTCATCGACCCGGCACGGATCTGGCTGGGCCTCGGCGCGCGGTTCTGACCATCGTCGACGGTTCGGCTAGGATCGCCGCGAGTTTCGTGCCGATCGACGCTTGGCGCCGAACCGATGTCGACAGCCCAGTCGATCACCAACGCGGTGTCTCGGTGATGGAGAAAAACTCGGCCGTGCCGGACCCTTAGGGGGTTCTTCGAGTAGTAGATGCCTCGGGTGCCGGCGGTCGGCACCCGGTCAAAGGATGCCATCATGCGCCGTACGTTGCTGCCCTCCCTCCTGCTGCCGTTCATCCTACTCGCCTCGCCCGGCCACGCGCAGACGACCGCCGACACCGACAGCGAGTATCTGCAGAACCGGGCCGCGACGCTGAACGACCGCATCGACATCGCGGTCAAGGATCGCACGCTCTCGAAGAGGAAGGCGGCCAGGCTGCACCTATCGGTCGGTCGGGTACAGACGTCCGCCGGTAACCTCCAGACCCGCAACGGCACGATCAGCCGTGCCGAAGTGGACAGGATGAACCAGCAACTCACCGACGTGGAACGCATCCTCACTCATCAGCCCTGAGGCGGGAGGGACCGGATCCCCAGTCGAGGCATGGAACGGACCTCCTGCGTCAGCGGTTTCAGATTCTGCTTGAAGCGTCCTGCCCTTTCGGGGGGAACGGCGGAGAAAGCTCGCAGTGCCC